>NZ_JBHXME010000074.1:0-48916 GCF_042721125.1 Streptomyces sp. NPDC058469 | reverse complement strand
GGCGGTACGGCGAGCCCGCCGCTGGTTGTGCCCCTCTGGTGTTGCCACAGTTGGAGGGGTGGGGACCAGGTACGCGGCGGGCTGCGCCGTACCGCCACGACCCGCTCCCGTTTCGTTGGCGGGTGCGGGTGCGTGGTCCATTCCGGCCCATTCCGGACGGGGGCAACTGGCCGTGCGTGAGGGGGAGTTCAGGAACGGAGCCACTCGGCCGTGAAGTTGGTGGCGTAGCCGGAGCCGCCGAGGGTGGTGAGGGTGGAGCCGGAGTTCTGGAGGCCGTAGAGCGCGAGTTTGTCGCCGGTCGCGCATTTGAGGAGGGCGGTGCCGGTGACGCTGGTCGCGCCGGGGCCGGCGCCCACCAGCCAGGTGGCGCGGGGGACTCCGGCGCCGTTCTGGTAGATGCGGGCGCCGCGCGAGCCGGTCGTCGACTCGTTGAACCAGGTGATGGTGCCGGTTACCCGCCACCACCCCGCCCTCGGCACGGTGTACGTGTTCGACCCCGACCAGCCGGTGACGTCGTCGATGTCTGTCGTCTGGAGCGTGATCTGGGTCCAGGGCCCGGTCGCCACGGATTGCGCTGTGGTCTGCTCGACGCTCAGCAGGATCTTTGAACGGCCCTCCGCGTACTGCCAGTTGGAGCCGTCCCAGCGTTGCAGCAGCCCGGCCGCGTTCTCCTGGTACTGGCCGGTGTAGCTCCCCGTGCTCAGCGCTCCGATCGGCGCGATACCGCCGACCGCCTTCGGGTACGACACCCACGCCGAGCCGTCCCAGCGCTGGAACGTGCCCGGGGTGTCCCGGTACTGCCCGGGATAGGCGCCGTCGAAGCCGGACGCCGGCACGATCCCGCCCAACGCCGCTGTGGAGTAGCGGAGGTTGGTGACCGCCGTGGTCCAGGACAGGCCGCCGGCGCCTGCCGAGGCGCCGGCCGGTACCGCGATCCGGTAGAGCGGGATGGCGTTGCCGTTCGGGGTGTTGGGCACGGTGGGCGTGGCCGCCGGGGTGCCCTGAACGAGCCGTACCAGTGCGGTGGTTGTGCCTGTGCCGTCGTACTCGTCGTCCAGTACGGCGAGTTCGACCAGGTCGATCCGGGC
Source organism: Streptomyces sp. NPDC058469 (assembly GCF_042721125.1). Lineage (NCBI taxonomy): Bacteria > Bacillati > Actinomycetota > Actinomycetes > Kitasatosporales > Streptomycetaceae > Streptomyces > Streptomyces sp. NPDC058469. Next base: position 47,828 of record NZ_JBHXME010000074.1, on the reverse strand, counting down.
GTACTGGGCGTCGCCGTCCGGCACGGTCAGGGGCTCCGGGTCGGTCACCGCGACCGGGTAGGCGCCCTGGAGGATCCGGCCGCTCTGCACGAAGGCACGCCCGGTGCCGATCGTGAACGTCATCGCCCCGGTGGTGCCGGTGAGCGCGAAGCCGCCCGGGACGATGCCGCCGCGCGCCTTGAGTGGGACGTTCTCGGCCGCGCCGGCGTTGATCGTGAGCAGGCCGGAGAGGGTGAGCCGGGTGTCCTGGCGGGTCTGGTCGTTCGTGGTGAGCCAGGCCGTTGTGACCGTCATGCGATCACCACTCCGCCGAGCGCCAGCGCACCGAGAGCTGCGCGCCCGTGTCGTAGGTGTCCGGGCGGAACGCCAGCTCGGCGCGGCCCGGTTCGAAGGCGAAGAGTTCTTCTGGGCTGCTGTCCGCGGCCGCGGTGTGGCGGCGTGAGGCCGTGGAGTTGAGGGTGACCGTGCCGGCCGCCGTGTCCACGACCAGTTCGTCGCCTGTCGCGAGTCCGATCTCGTAGCGCAGCCGTCGTCCCGAAGTCCGGTCGGTGACCGTGGGGTTGGTGCAGGGGCCGGTGAACGTGAGGATCGGGTGGGTGGGTGCCGAACCGGAGTTGTCGGCACCCACGTCACCGGTGGACGACGCCTGGCCCCAGTACAGCGGCCAGGTCAGCGGCCAGGTGAGCCCGCTCTCCGGCTGCGGGGCACCGGTGACGGCCGTCTGCTCGTCGACGGTGTACCGGCGCGGATCGGTGGCGTACCACTGCACGGACGCCTTGGAGACGCCCTGGGTGGTGTACGTCCGGTCGGCGGCGAGGACGCGCTGCGAGACCCGTGCCCTGATGGCGAGGGTCTCGCCGTGCAGCCGTACCGCCAGCCAGCGCTCCGAGTCGCCGAGCAGCAGCGCCTGGCGCAGGGCGCGCATCGCGGAGAGGGAGGAGGCGGTGTCGTCGCTGGTCGGCACGGTCCACACCGAGCCGCCGACCTTACGGGGCTTGGCGTACCGCGCGCCCGGCCAGGCGCCGTGCGCGGTCGGGTGGTCGGCGTCGGTCGTGTCGTAGTCCGGCAGATCCTCCCAGCCGGTCAGCCCGTCACTCCCGATCTCGTACGGCGTACCGGGGCCGAGCAGCAGTCCGGCCCACTGCATCTGCCCGTCGCGGGTGATGAGTGAGCCGGGGGGAACGTCATCGGTGGATGTGGTGGATGTGGTGGATGTGGTGGACGTGGTGGATGTGATGGATGTGGTGGTGGATGTGATGGTCGTCAGATCGGCCATGGGGCCGTCACCTCACTGGGGTGGGTGGGTGGTGATGGGTGATGGGTGCCGCTGCGTGAGCGGGGGCGGGCGGGAGTGGCTGCCGCCTCGTACGCGGGCTCGGGTGGTTGCGGCTTCGCGCGTGGGCTTGGGTAGCCGCCGCCTCGTACGCGGGCTCGGGAGATCGCCGTTTCGCGCGTGGGCTTGGGTGGCTGCCGCCTCATGCGCGGGCGTGGGCGGAGGCCAGGAAGAGCAGGTCGGTCGCGGTGCCGTGGGCGCCGGTGCCGTTGCTCTCGTGGAACTCCTTGATGTGGTGGGTGGGTTGGGTGTGCTTGGCCGTCCGGCTGCGGGCTGCGAGGGTGCGCTGTCGTTCCAGGGCGGTGAGCGACAGGACCTTGCCGGTCCTGGCACCGGGGACCGCGATACCGCCCTCCGCGAGCATCGGGATCTTGCTGAGATGCACGCCGAACTTTTTGCCGAGGATGCTGAAGCTGAGCTTGTTCAGGCCGTCGATCACCCAGTTCGCGAAGGCGACGAGGCCCTCGATCGGTCCCTTCACGACCCCGGCGACGGTCTGCGCGCCGGTGGTGACGAACTGCCCCATCGCGCGCAGGGTGTTGGAGGTGGCGTCCTTGACCCGGGTGAAGCCTGCCGGGATCTGCTTGGTGATCCAGTTCAGCACCGGCTTGACGGCGTTCTTGAAGCCGCTCCAGATCGCGGACACCTTGCCGCTGAGGGCGTGCGTGTCGCCGGTGGTCAGCGCCTTGAGGACGGCGAAGCCGGTGCCGATGACGGTGCCGAGGACGGAGAGGGTGGTGGTGATCAGGGTGAGGTAGCCGGTGACGTAGGTGTTCACCGCGCTCGCGATGAGCTTGAGGATCGGGCCGAGGATCGTGAGGTAGCTCTGGACGTACTTCAGGATCAGCGTGGCCAGTTGGTCCATCAGGCGTTGGCCGGTCTCGGAGTTCAGGGCGATGTCCAGCAGCCAGCCCGCCAGCGGGAGGAGCAGACCGGCGACGAAACCGATCGGGTTGGCTCGGGTGAGGGCGTTGACGACGATCATCACGCCGGAGCCGATGGTCATGGCCGTGCCGAAGGTGTCCAGGAGGCCGCCTAGGACACCGGAGGCGGCGATCAGGGCGCCGACGATGGCGATGACTCCGCCGAGGCCGGTGGTGAGTTTGCCGAGGGATTTTCCGGCGGACCTGACCCTGGTGCTGGTGGACTTGATGCCGGATGCGGCGGTGGTGGCTGTCTGACCGGTCCTGGTGACGGAACGGGCTGTGTTCCCCGCGTCCTCCTTCACCTTGCTCAGGAAGGCGGAGGCCTGATCGGCGTCACTGCGCAGCCTGAGGACGGCGTCCGATGCGGAGTCCAGACCGGATCTCGACGCCCGTAGTGACCGGGCGGCCTGAACGGCGGCGCTCTCCGACTTCGCCAGCGTCCTGGTCGCTACGGCCAGAGCGCTCGCCATACTGCTCATCCGCGCGCCTTCGCCAGGAACATCAATGCGTCGGCGGTCCGCTGCGGGCTGCTGGTCTCGGCCGCGTAGTAGTGCTCGATATGCAGCGCGCTGCCATCGGTAGCGGAGACACCGGCGTACGCCCGCCCTTGCGAGGCCGCTCGCTTCAGGAGCCGGTCGAGCTTGCTGAGCGGCAGTACGGCCTCGGCCTCACCGGCCTCGGCCAGGAGCGCCGGGACACCGCCGGAGCGGGGCATGACGACACCGCCGGAGGCCAGCGCGGGGATCCTCGGCAGGCTGACGCCGAAGGTCTTGCCGCCGACCATCGGGACCCAGCCGGGGATGGAGACGTGGATGCCGTTGAGGGCGCCGATCGCGCGGTTGATGAGACCGATGACGGCGTTGATCGGGTCGCGCACCGCGCCCTTGATGCCGTCGAAGGCCCGGCCGGCGATGCCCTTCAGTCCGCCCCAGATGCTGGACAGCCGGTCCTTTACGGCCCGGAAGGCGTCCGGGATCGCGGACTTGACCCAGCTGACGACCGGCGAGATGACGGCCTTGATGCCCTTCCAGACGTTGGAGACGACCGTGCTGATCGCCTTCAGGACGCCGGTGATGATCGACTTCCACACGTTGACGTAGGTCCTGATGACCGTGGCGACGGCCTTGACGATGTTCGTGATCGCCGTCTTGATGCCGCTCCAGACCGACTTGATCAGCTTGCCGGCGTTCTTCATGATCGGCTCGATGGCCTTCATGACGCTGCTGATCACGGCCTTGATGACCTCGAAGGCCTGCTTCAGGACCTTCTGCATGGTCTTCGAGTTGGTCACCATGTCGATGACCTTGTCGATGAGCGGCTGGAGCAGGCTCATGAGCAGGCCGAAGAAGTTCCCCTTCATCGACCTGTTCATCTTGTCCTGGCCCTTGGCCGCCTTGCCCGCCCCGGTCTCGTACTTCCCGAGGTCGGTTCCGGCGCTGGAACCCGTCTTGCCGGCCTTGCCGAGGGACTTCTCGGCCTGGTCGGAGGCGGTCTTGAGGTCTTTCAGGTCTTTGGACGAGCCCTGGGCCGAGCTCTTCAACAGCTTGAGGTTGGTCTCCCCCGACTTGGCGTTCTCACCCACGCTCTTCGCGGATCTGCCGGCCGCGTCCGCCTGGGCCTTGAAGTTCTTGAGAGCTGAGGTCGTACTGCTCAGCGAGCGAGCGAGTCCCATGATCCATCCATCCTTTCGGTCGAAGCAGGACTCTTATGCGGCGGCTTGTGCCACTCGCTCCATCTCCTGCGAGAGATTGGTCAGGGACCGTGCCAGGGCGGTGGCAACCCGTCGGGCGTCCTTCAGGTTCTGGATGTCAGCAGGACGTATCGGACCCTGTGGCTGAGGGCCGGTCGGCTTCTTCCCGTATTTGAGGAACTGGTTGGGTTTCTCTTCGAATCCCCGCTTGTCCAACAGGTTCTTGAGGAGGTTCGTCCAGGAGAGCAACTGGATTCCGAAGAGGCCGATGACGGCAAGGGTCAGCGCCTCCAACTTGCCGGCGAGCAGGCTCTCGACGACTTTTCCGACTCCGGTGCCGAGGGCATCGGCCCACGTGGAGATTTGCGTCTTCCAGTCGGCTCCCTCGTCTTTTTTCTCTTCCGCGGACCCTCCGCCGGCCTTCCCTCCTTCCTTTCCGGTCAGCTTCTTCATCTCCGCGTCGAAGTAAGCGCGGGTGAGCATCTGTTCCTTGATGTGGACGACGTTCCCGCCGACCGTTCCGAGTTGTCCCTTGACTGCATCTATGCGGTCGCAAATGTCCGCATTGGTCGGCTCGCTCATCGGTGGAGATCCTCCAAAAGGTCACTTGGGCAGTGCTGTGTCCGTACGCTGGCGATGTGGGATATGGATCGGTTCTTTCTTCTCGGAGGCGGGAATCTTGAGTTTCTGGGCATACGCGGTGATCGCCGTCGCCTGTATCGGCTTCTTCTTGGTCGACATTCGTGGACTTCGCATCTATCGCGCACTGCGGGTTCGGGGCGTTCCGGTGAAGGTGAGATGCATCGGGATCGACAAAGAGAAAAACGGTCGGTACACAATGGTGTTCAGATATGTGTATGCCGAAGAGGGTCTCGTCTACCAATTTAAAGAGACGAATTACAGGACGCCGCCCGTGGATGTGGGTGAAGAGCTGGACGCGCTTCACGACCCCGCTCGCTACGCTCCACCCTCACTTGCGTCCAGGCATACCCTGAAAAGGGCTTTTCCGTACCCTTCGTGCGTGGCTCTGCCTGTGCTGATAGCCGCGACGATTGCCCTTGTCGAGAGCCACTGAAGTGAGAGGGGAAGACCCGGGAGGGACGCATGGTGATCGTCGGCACGTGAAGGGGTCGCGGTGGCGACCGTATTGATCGCGATCGTGCCTCTTGTCGACGAGTGAGCGCTACGACGCCGGTCGCGCCGGAGATCAACAACATGGCCGGACGCTGATATCAGGCGGCAGGAGGGCGGGCATCCCCTCCCGGGTGGGCGCTACTGCCCGGTCTGCGGTTGGCCCGCCCCAAAGGCGCCGGTGAACTCCGACCACGCCGCCCGGCTCACGGTGGCCCACGGCAGTTCCGGGTGCTTCGAGTCGCGGAGCGCGATGAGGGGGCCGGCCGTCGCCATCTCGACGCAGTTGTTGGCGGATGCCTCGGAGTACGAGGACTTGATCCACTTCAACTCGGGCACGGCGGCTTCCTCTTACAGCTCTTTGATGATGTCGAGGATGACGTCCCTCGACTGGCTGCGATTCAACGCTACTTGTTCGACCGCGTCCATACGGCGCCGGAAGTTGGCCAGTTGCGCGGGGGCGTCGAAGAAGACGGCCCCGGTGGGGGAGTCCAGTTGGACCGTGTCCAGGTGGGGGCTGTCGGCCGCCACGTAGAGCACGGAGTCGCCCGCCATGGGGAATCCGCCCGCGCTGAACGGGATCACGAGGAGCGTGACGTTGCCCCGCTCGCTCTCCGAGAGCAGGTGGCTGAGCTGTGTGCGGGCCACCTGCCGGCCGCCCACCTGCATACGGAGCGCGGTCTCGTGAATCACGCCCTGGTATGGCACCGGGGGTTCCTTGGTGATCACCGCGTGGCGGGCGAGACGTTGGGCGATGCGCAGTTCCACTTCCAGGCGCGGCAGTGCCGGGATGAACAGGTCGAAGAGAGCGCGCGCGTGGTCCTCGACCTGGAACATGCCCGGCAGATGAGCGGTCTGGAGCGTGCGCAGCGACGCCGCGTGATGCTCCAGTTCGGCCAGGTCCAGGAAGTCGGGCGGCACCTTGCCCCGGTACTCGTCCCACCAGCCTCCGCTGCGCCCACCCGTCATCGAGGCCAGCGCGTCGATCAGCGTCGGGTCGTCGCACTCGTAGATCGCCGCCAGGCGTCGCAGGCGCTGCTCGCTGATGCCGAAGCGGCCCGCCTCGGTGTTGGAGATCGTGGTGCGGTCCGTGCCGAGGAGTTCGGCGGCTCGCGGTGCGGACATGCCGGTGGCTTCCCGCAGCCGTCGTAGCTCGGCGCCGAAACGGCGTTGCCGGACTGTCGGGGCCTGCCTCGGTGCCATGTCGTCCTCTCCTCGCTCGCGCACAGTGTGCCCACCGGTGTCGGGCCCGTCTATCGAACACCAAAATTCAACCTGTTGGGGTTAACTCGGTCTCACGGGTTGGAAATTGCCGCTACGGTGTGACGCAAGCCACTCATCGACTCCCCGCGAGGTGCACGATGGACCTTCCCCCCTTCAACACCACCCCCACCCGCGTCGGTTGGGACACCTCCGCCCTCGACCCCCTCCGCCCCGTCGCCGAAGCCCGGCACCGCACCCGCGTCTGGCTTCAAGAGCACTGGAAACTGGGCGAGTTGGCCGACTCCGTCGAGCTCGCCGTGGGGGAGCTGTGCACCAACGCCGTACGGCACGGGGGCGGGCTCGCCGGGCTGGAGCTGACGCTCGGGGTCGGGCGGCAGTTCGCTCCGCCGTTTCTGCGGGTGATGGTGACCGACCACGCCCCCGGGCTGGTGCCCGAACTGCCCGCGGACGCCGACCTGTTCAGCGAGGGCGGCCGGGGGCTGCGGCTCGTCGAGGCGTTGGCGCGGCGGTGGGGGTGGCACCGTACGGGGTTCGACGAGAAGCAGGTGTGGTGCACGTTCGCTGTGTGAGCGGCGCCTACGGCCGGCCCCCGCGTCCCCGTCCCGCCTCCGTCAGCGCGTCCGTCCACCCCGCCGCGTACGCCCGCGACTCCCGTGTGAGCAACTCCTCGTACAGCCGGTCGAGCAACGCCGTGCGGTCGGGGGCGGGGGAGTGCAGGAGGTGGGCGAGGCGGGTGTAGGTGTCGATCGGCTGCTGCGGGGAGTGACTCGTGCCAGTCGCCATGTCGTCGTCCTGCTTTCCTGTCTGTCCGCTCGGCTGGTGGTACAGGTGGCGCTCCTGGTGCGCTCGAAGCGTCAGTTCGAACTAGTGTACGAGTAATCCTGTGGTGGTGTTTCGTGTTTGCCGAAGACAGTTGCCCGCTTTGCGGGCCGGACCTGCGGTGATACGGGGTGCGGTGGAGGTTGTGCCAGGTTGGTGAAGTAGGATCCGGCCGTTCTCCCGTCGGTGAATGAAAGGTGAATGACCAGGCCCGGTGCGGCGTTTGGGGGCCTGTCTACGACGGTGGGCGGCGATGGGGCGGCCGTCCTCGCGCTGGGGGGCGCGGTGGGGCAGGGACGAGAGCAAGGCCTACGGGGTGGATGGCAACGCGAGCAACGCGCGGCAGACGCATGTGATCGACTGGCTTGAACAAGCTCCCGATCTGCCCCATCTCATCGCCCGCCTGTCCGAACTGGTCCTACGGCTCGGCCACGCCCCCGACGACCTGGTGATCCTGCCCCGCGCCGAACTCGACCGGCGTGAACTGGCCGCCTACAGCGCGGGTTGGGCCGACGTGGTCGACGAGCAACTCCCGGCCGTGCGGCTGGCGTACGAGCAACGGATCACCGCCGCCTACCTCCAGGGGCAGGAGGACGCCCGCACCGGGCGCCGGCCGCGCCGCGCACGGGATCGTGACTACGGCGGCGGGGGTGGTGGGGGTGAGGTCATTCAGCTTCCCTACGTCCAACTGCTCCGGCCACCCTCCGAGTTGACGCGGGTAGAAGAGCGCGGGGAACGGGAGCGGGTCGTGGCGGACGGGACGCCGTCACCCGTACCGGATGCGGAGACGGACGTACCGGACGCGGATACGGAAGCCGACGACATCCTTGTCACCGCCCGTGACGTGCGCGAGAAGCGTGCCGCGCCCGCCGAACGGCGTTCGGTCGTACGGCGCAACGGGCGGCCCAGCGTGCCCCGGCTGAACACCGGTGCCGGACGCGACAAGGGACGTAGAACCGAGCCCTCCGAACCGGCACCCTCCTCTGCCTCCGCCAACGACCGGGGCGAGAAACGCCCCCGTCTCTCCGCCAAGGCTCGTGCCCTCGCGGACGAGTTGGAGGGCCGGGCCCCCGGCCGGCGCCGGGACGAAGAGACGGGACCGGCGGAGGACCCGGCGGGCTGAACAGTGCCGGCACACACCGACACCGGGCCCACCGGCCCCAATCAACCGAAGAAACGGGCCAGTTGGACCGTCGACGGCGCCGTATCCGCAGCCGCCGTCTCCTCCGGCCTCGCCCCGCCGCCCGGCGTCTCCTCGCCCCCGGTCCCCGTGTCGTCGTACGAAGGCCGCGGTACCGGTGTCGGTGGGTCCGGCTGGTCGCCCTCCTCCGAGTTGACGGAGGCGAACATCCAGTTCGCGGCGGCGAGATGGTCCACGGCGGCGGCCAGCAGATGGTCGGTCACCGACCAGTCGGCGGCCTCGCCGTGCAGCTCCCGGTTGAGGGCGCTGTCGCGCGGCAACTGCTTGACGAGCACGGTGAGTCGGCGCGCGGAGAGCCGGTCACGGTGCCAGTCGAGCAGATCGATGCCGTAATAGCGGAGCAGGTCCGCTTCGAGGGCCTCGGCGTGTTCGTCCACGAACCCGACGAGGCTCAGCCTTCCCCCAGGCCGAGCCCGGTCTCCTTGCCGTAGGCCTCCAGGATGGCGGCGATGTCCTGCATCGTGACCTCGTGCTGCTCGAAGCGGGTGAACTGCTTCTCGCCCAGGAGGAGTCGGAGCAGCCCGTCCACGTCGTTGTCGTCGAGCTTGCGCAGCGCCCTGGCGGTGGCGCGGGTCAGCTCGGTGGGGAGGGTGTAGCTCTCGGTGTCGAGTTCGAACGACCAGGTGCGGCCGAGGGCTTCGAGCCGCTGGGCGCGGGCTGCGTTGACGTCGAAACGGGCCATGGTGATGAGTGCTCCTTAACAGGCTTTGGAGGAGAGGGAGTTGGGGCCCGGGGTGGGACAGGCGGCCGTGCCTGTCCCACCCCGGTGGGTCAGGACGCGGCGTACGCGGCGTCCTTCATCACGAAGCTGGCCAGCGCCGAACCGTCGGCGGCGGACATCGCGCTGAAGGTGATGCCGAGCTGGGCCGCGGACTTCCGGGCCAGCTTGATGTCGTCCGCCGCGGTGACCTGACCGCGCGGGATGCCGAAGCGGTACGTCACGGTCGAACCGTCGCTCGCCCGGACGTCCGTGAACTCCAGCCCGAGGGCGCGTACATCGGCGAACGGCCGGTCGGCGATGTCGTACTGGTAGACGCCCGTCGAACCCGTCACCGCGCTGACCCCGCCGCCGCCCATGAAGAACGGCAGCGTGTCCTCGTTGAACTGCATCAGCGAGAACTTCAGGGTCAGGTCGCGGTCCGAGTACACGAAGTGCACCGGGCTGACGGCCTGCCACACGTCGATCGGCTCCAGCTTGTCCTTCTTGCTGAAGGTGACGCCGTCACCGGAGGTGAAGCCGAGGTTCTTCCAGGTCGCCCAGTCGGTGGCGGTGTCGGAGGAGAAGGTCGACGGGACGTCGGTGTCGGCGGCGGCGACGTACAGGCGGCCTACGCCGGCGATGCGGATCTCGGAGGAGTTGGTTCCTGCCATGGGTGAATCTCCTTGTTTTCCGGGTGAGTTGAGATGGGGTGCTGTCGTACTCGGGAGGTCCGGGTACGAAGAAGGCCCCGCCGGGGGGTGGCGGGGCCTTCGGTCTGTGGGGCGCGGAGCGTCTGCGCGGATCAGCTGATCAGTAGCGGACCAGCGGATCAGTAGACGTCCACGTACACCTTCATCACCGTGACGTAGCGGTTGGCCGCGGAGTAGAGGTAGTCGGGCAGCCAGCGCGGGCCGTCCTGCTCCTCGACCTCGGTGACGAGGTTCGTGCCGTACTTGTTGTTCGCCATCGCCAGTACGGCCTGGCGGGCGTCGTTGGCCAGGACGTGCGCGGCCTGTTTGGTCGGGCCGTACACCTCCAGCTCGATCAGCGGCTGGTCGACATGGCGTTCGCCGACCCAGGCGCCGCCGCGCCGGTTGACGAACACGGCGGCGGCCGTGCCGTCGAAGCCGGTCGGCGCCTGTACGGCGACGATCGCGCCGGAGAGCCGGGAGTCGTCCTCCAGGATGTCGACGATCATCGCCTCGACGTCCGGGAAGGCGCTCGGTGGAGTGGGTGTGGTCATGCCGGGTCACCTCGGGGCAGCTTCGGGAGAGCGTGCGGGACGCGACGAGGCACTGAGCGGCCGACCTGCGGGCGCAGCTCCGCCGCTGCACCAACTGTGACAGACGAGCGTGCGCGCACGCAACTAAAAACCGAGGGGAGTGGGGGGAAGGTGCAGTGGGGGTGGGGGTTGGGGTGGGGGGAGAAGTCTGTGAGCGGAGAGGGAGGGACCAGTTCCCTCGTACCGCGAACCGGCGAACCGGTGACCGGAAGTCAGCCGGTCAGTCGGTCACCAGCAGTCGTGCTTCCTCGTGTTCGGCGTGTCCTACGGCCGGCACGTCGTTCGGCAGGAACTGCTCGACCACGCGCACGAACATCTCCCGCCGGTCGGCCGGCACCCCCAGCAGATCGGCGACCTCCTCAAGGGTGGGGCGGCGGGTGAACTCGGCGCCGGGTGCGGGGGAGGCCAAGTAGTCGTGGGGGTCGGCGAGTTCCTCCGCGGTGAGCCGGCCGGAGCGGATGAGCATGTCGCGGACCGGCACTCCCAGCACGCGGGCGAGCCTGCGCGTGGTCTCCAGGTCCGGCATGCTCTGGCGCTGCAGCAGGCGCGTGACGGCGGCCCGGTGGACACCCGCCTCGTCCGCTATCCGGGACTTGCCGCCGCCGCGCGGGCTGTCGATGTCGTAGCCGCGGTCGCGCATCAGGTCCTCGACCCACGCGGCGAACGCGTCCAGATCCTGGCTGGTCATCTGTGTGCTCGCTTCCTTTGGATGGCAGCGAGTTTAGCTTGCTTGCGCGCACGGAATTACGTGCTCGCGTGCAAGCACTGAGGAAAATCGGCTCAATTAGGGGGAGGTTCGGTGGAGATGGGGGCATGGGGGCCGGTTTCGTGACGGGTTGTCGTCACGTCTGTGACGTGAGTGATCGAAGTTTTCGTTGCGAGCGCGCGCGCAATCTGTAAACCTGGACGGCCGGACGGCACTTGCCACCTGCCTGTGCCACACCCGTCCTACAGGGAGGCCCCATGCCCATCGACTCCTGCCCACCACTGCGCCCGTACGACGAACCCGCCGGCTGGCAGACCGCCGCCGCCTGTGCCGGGCTTCCGCCCAAGGCCGTCTTCTCCAAGAAGGTCAAGGAGGCCGCCCCCGTCCTGCGGGCCTGCGCCCGCTGCCCGGTACGGCGGGACTGCGAGCGGATCGTCGCGCCGGCCGACAACTGGTTCGACGGCGTCTGCGGCGGCCGCCTCTACCGCTCCGGCCGCCCGGTCGAGATCCCCGCACACCTCCTCCCGGCCGCCCTGACGGCCCTGCCGGCGCTGCCGACCACGCGCGCTCCGCGGGGAGGCTCCCTTGCCTGACCCGAGTCCGGCGTCCGCCGCGACGGATCCGACCGCGCAGGCCGCCCTCTGGATCGGCATGCTGCTCCAGCAGTTCCCCGAACTCACCGTCGAACTCGCCCCCGGCCGCACCGCACCCACCCAGCGCGCGCCCGCTCCGCCGCCCCCGCCCGACCTCGCCGACCGGCTCCGCGAGGAGCGCGCCGAGGCCCTCCTCCTGGAACAACGGCACGGACTCGTCGCCCCCGGCCACAGCGCGGCCCCGCTGCGCCTGCACATCTCCGACACGATCCGGGACATCACGGACGGCGTCGTAGAACTGGAAGAGGCCGTGCGGGACCGGCTCGGCCTGCCCCGTGCGCGGCGCGCGTCCGTGCCCGAGCGGTTGCGGCGGATCGCCGGGCTGCTCGACGAGGTGGCCGCCGACGCCGTACTCGCGGCACACGTACGGGACGAGACCCGGCGCATGGCCCGGCGCTGTGCCCGCGCCCTGGGGGACACCGAGACCGTCGTACCGGTGCCGGGCCGTTGCCCCTGGTGCGACTCGGTCTCGCTGCGGGCCTTCCCGGACCGCGGCGCGGTGCTCTGTGTGAACCCCGCCTGCCGTTGCCCGGCGCCGGACTGCGGCTGCCACGACGACCCGGCCTACCGGCACACCTGGAACGAGGGGGAGTGGGAGCGATGACGGAGACGAGGGGCGGACTGCCGACGCTGATCCCAGGACCGCTCGCCGCGCGGGAGGCCGGGGTCGCCCCCGCCACCATCCGCAAGTGGGTCCAGCTCGGGCACCTGGCGCCGGTCGGCAGGGCGGGGCGCGCACAGCTGTTCCGGCTGGAGGACGTCTTCGCCGCGGAACGCGCCGCCGGCGGCATCCGGCGCGCACGCTGACGGACGGCCACCCCGCTCCCCTCTCTATAGGGGACCAGGAGTCTGTACGGGGGCGGGGGTGGCCGGCCTCTTTCGGTATCGCCGGGGAACCGGTGCCGTTTTCGGTGCGTTGGAGCATCATGGAGGCATTCGGTCTCCGGCGCCGGGGGAGGTGTTCCGTGTCATACCCGACACCGTGGCAGGGGCAGTGGCAGGGACCGCACCAGCCGTCGCCAGGACAGCCAGGGGCGTCCATGCTGGCCGCGACCGCGGACCGGGAGCGGGCGGTGGACGTGCTCCGGGCGGGCTTCGCCGAGGGGCGGCTGCGGGAGGACGAGCTGGAGAAGCGGGTCGCCCGGGCCTACGACGCCCGTACGGTGGGCGAGTTGATGCTGCTGGTCGCCGATCTGCCCCAGGGCCCGCAGGCCACCGCGGTCGTGCAGGCACCGCAGATGGGATTCCGGCCGGTGCCGCCGACGTTCCTGCCGCGCCCGGTGCCGCCGACGAACGGCAAGGCGGTCGGCTCGCTGGTCTGCGGCCTGCTCATCGTGCCGACGCTGGGCCTCACCGGCATTCCCGCGGTGATTCTCGGCCACACCGCCCGCGCGGAGATACAGCGGACCGACGAGGGCGGCGACGGACTCGCGCTGACCGGACTGGTCTTCGGGTGGCTCGCCATCTCGGGCTGGGTCCTGATGCTGCTGCTCATGATCGCGGCCGCCGCGAGCTCCCCCTGAGAGCTCCGCGCCGTAGATCCGAGGCCAGTCCTCCGCGCCGTAGATTCGAAGATCGCGGAGGGTGCGTGGCTTCGGCATGTTCCGTGCCGAGCCGTGGGCGGCACCCATTTGTTTTGACCGCAGCGAATGCGGTAGGTACGCTCCTACCTTGTGCCTGGGGTGTGCCCTGGCTCCCGTGCGTGCCTTGAACCGCACTAAGGGAGCCGACACCGGCCACCGCGATCCGCGCCCCTTTTGCTCACCGGCGAAAGTCTGCAGGATCCGACACACCCGACCGCGTGGGTCGGCGATGTTCCAGGTTAGCTTCACCATCGGCACACAGAAACCGGAGAAGTAGTGCCTACGATCCAGCAGCTGGTCCGGAAGGGCCGGCAGGACAAGGTCGAGAAGAACAAGACGCCCGCACTCGAGGGTTCGCCCCAGCGTCGTGGCGTCTGCACGCGTGTGTTCACGACCACCCCGAAGAAGCCGAACTCGGCCCTGCGTAAGGTCGCGCGTGTGCGTCTGACCAGCGGGATCGAAGTCACCGCTTACATTCCGGGTGAGGGACACAACCTGCAGGAGCACTCCATCGTGCTCGTGCGTGGCGGTCGTGTGAAGGACCTGCCCGGTGTTCGCTACAAGATCATCCGCGGTTCGCTTGACACCCAGGGTGTCAAGAACCGCAAGCAGGCCCGCAGCCGCTACGGCGCCAAGAAGGAGAAGTAGAAAATGCCTCGTAAGGGCCCCGCCCCGAAGCGCCCGGTCATCATCGACCCGGTCTACGGTTCTCCTCTTGTCACCTCCCTGATCAACAAGGTGCTGCTGAACGGCAAGCGCTCCACCGCCGAGCGCATCGTGTACGGCGCCATGGAGGGCCTGCGCGAGAAGACCAGCAACGACCCGGTCATCACGCTGAAGCGCGCGCTGGAGAACATCAAGCCCACGCTTGAGGTCAAGTCCCGCCGTGTCGGTGGCGCGACCTACCAGGTGCCGATCGAGGTCAAGCCCGGTCGCGCCAACACCCTCGCGCTGCGCTGGCTGGTCGGTTACTCCCGCGCCCGTCGCGAGAAGACCATGACCGAGCGTCTGCTCAACGAGCTTCTGGACGCTTCGAACGGCCTCGGTGCGGCCGTCAAGAAGCGCGAGGACACCCACAAGATGGCCGAGTCCAACAAGGCCTTCGCGCACTACCGCTGGTAGTCGCAGACCCCATCGAGACCGAGAGAAGACCGAAGCCTTATGGCTACCACTTCACTTGACCTGGCCAGGGTCCGCAACATCGGGATCATGGCCCACATCGACGCGGGCAAGACGACCACCACCGAGCGGATCCTCTTCTACACCGGCGTCAGCTACAAGATCGGTGAAGTCCACGACGGCGCCGCCACGATGGACTGGATGGAGCAGGAGCAGGAGCGTGGCATCACGATCACCTCTGCTGCCACCACCTGTCACTGGCCCCTCGAGGACAACGACTACACGATCAACATCATCGACACCCCGGGGCACGTCGACTTCACCGTCGAGGTGGAGCGTTCGCTGCGCGTCCTCGACGGTGCCGTCACGGTGTTCGACGGTGTCGCCGGTGTCGAGCCGCAGTCCGAGACGGTGTGGCGTCAGGCCGACCGCTACGGCGTGCCGCGCATCTGCTTCGTCAACAAGCTCGACCGGACCGGCGCGGAGTTCCACCGCTGCGTCGACATGATCAAGGACCGCCTCGGTGCGGTGCCGCTGATCATGCAGCTTCCGATCGGTGCCGAGATGGACTTCAAGGGCGTTGTGGACCTGGTCCGCATGAAGGCGCTCGTGTGGTCCGCCGAGGCGGCCAAGGGCGAGATGTACGACGTCGTCGACATCCCGGCCACGCACGCCGAGGCCGCCGAGGAGTACCGCGGCAAGCTGGTCGAGGCCGTCGCGGAGAACGACGACGAGATCATGGAGCTGTTCCTGGAGGGCATCGAGCCCACCGAGGAGCAGCTGTACGCCGCGATCCGTCGCGTCACCATCGCGTCCGGCAAGTCCGACGGCATCACCGTCACCCCGGTGTTCTGTGGCACCGCGTTCAAGAACAAGGGCGTCCAGCCCCTGCTCGACGCGGTCGTGCGCTACCTCCCGACTCCGCTTGACGTCGAGGCCATCGAAGGCCACGACGTGAAGGACCCGGAGCTCGTGATCAAGCGCAAGCCGTCGGTGGACGAGCCGCTGTCAGCGCTCGCGTTCAAGATCATGAGCGACCCGCACCTGGGCAAGCTCACCTTCGTCCGGGTCTACTCGGGCCGCCTGGAGACTGGCACCGCGGTGCTGAACTCCGTCAAGGGCAAGAAGGAGCGCATCGGCAAGATCTACCGCATGCACGCGAACAAGCGTGAGGAGATCGAGGCGGTGGGCGCCGGCGACATCGTCGCCGTCATGGGCCTGAAGCAGACCACCACCGGTGAGACGCTGTGCGACGACAAGCAGCCGGTGATCCTGGAGTCCATGGACTTCCCGGCGCCGGTCATCCAGGTCGCGATCGAGCCCAAGTCCAAGGGTGACCAGGAGAAGCTGGGTGTAGCCATCCAGCGTCTCGCGGAGGAGGACCCCTCCTTCCACGTTCACTCGGACGAGGAGACCGGCCAGACCATCCTCGGCGGTATGGGCGAGCTGCACCTCGAGGTGCTGGTCGACCGTATGAAGCGCGAGTTCCGGGTCGAGGCCAACGTCGGTAAGCCGCAGGTCGCTTACCGTGAGACGATCCGTAAGGCCGTCGAGCGCGTGGACTACACCCACAAGAAGCAGACCGGTGGTACCGGTCAGTTCGCCAAGGTGCAGATCGCGATCGAGCCCATCACCGAGTCCGACGGCCCGGCGTACGAGTTCGTGAACAAGGTCACCGGTGGCCGTATCCCGCGGGAGTACATCCCGTCGGTGGACGCCGGTGCGCAGGAGGCCATGCAGTTCGGCATCCTCGCCGGATACGAGATGACGGGCGTCCGCGTCACGCTTCTCGACGGTGCCTACCACGAGGTCGACTCCTCCGAGCTCGCCTTCAAGATCGCCGGATCGCAGGCCTTCAAGGAGGCCGCGCGCAAGGCGTCCCCCGTGCTCCTCGAACCGATGATGGCCGTAGAGGTCACCACGCCCGAGGACTACATGGGTGAGGTCATCGGCGACATCAACTCCCGCCGTGGCCAGATCCAGGCCATGGAGGAGCGTGCCGGTGCGCGCGTCGTGAAGGGCCTCGTGCCCCTCTCGGAGATGTTCGGCTACGTCGGCGACCTCCGCAGCAAGACCTCGGGTCGCGCAAGCTACTCGATGCAGTTCGACTCCTACGCCGAGGTTCCCCGGAACGTCGCCGAGGAGATCATCGCGAAGGCCAAGGGCGAGTAACACACACCGTTTGCACGCTTTAGGCTTGACACCGACCGCCGGGGTCCGAAGACCGGCAGCGGGACGAGAGATCGTCCCCGGAAACCGGGAGCAGAACCCCGGCGGGCGGCATCCCAGCAAAGATCACCTGGCGCCGATGAGTAAGGCGTACCAGAACCACTCCACAGGAGGACCCAGTGGCGAAGGCGAAGTTCGAGCGGACTAAGCCGCACGTCAACATCGGCACCATCGGTCACATCGACCACGGTAAGACGACCCTCACGGCCGCCATTACCAAGGTGCTGCACGACGCGTACCCGGACCTGAACGAGGCCTCGGCCTTCGACCAGATCGACAAGGCTCCTGAGGAGCGCCAGCGCGGTATCACGATCTCGATCGCGCACGTCGAGTACCAGACCGAGACGCGTCACTACGCCCACGTCGACTGCCCCGGTCACGCGGACTACATCAAGAACATGATCACGGGTGCGGCGCAGATGGACGGCGCCATCCTCGTCGTCGCCGCGACCGACGGCCCGATGCCGCAGACCAAGGAGCACGTGCTCCTGGCCCGCCAGGTCGGCGTTCCGTACATCGTCGTCGCCCTGAACAAGGCCGACATGGTGGACGACGAGGAGATCCTGGAGCTCGTCGAGCTCGAGGTCCGTGAGCTCCTCTCCGAGTACGAGTTCCCGGGCGACGACCTGCCGGTCGTCAAGGTCTCGGCGCTCAAGGCGCTCGAGGGCGACAAGGAGTGGGGCCAGACGGTCCTCGACCTGATGGCCGCCGTCGACGAGTCGATCCCGACCCCCGAGCGTGACGTCGACAAGCCGTTCCTCATGCCCGTCGAGGACGTCTTCACGATCACCGGTCGCGGCACGGTCGTCACCGGCCGTATCGAGCGCGGTGTCCTGAAGGTCAACGAGACCGTTGACCTCATCGGCATCAAGCAGGAGAAGACCACCACCACGGTCACCGGCATCGAGATGTTCCGCAAGCTGCTCGACGAGGGTCGCGCGGGCGAGAACGTCGGCCTCCTCCTCCGCGGCATCAAGCGCGAGGACGTCGAGCGCGGCCAGGTCATCATCAAGCCCGGCTCGGTCACCCCGCACACGGAGTTCGAGGCCCAGGCGTACATCCTGTCCAAGGACGAGGGTGGCCGTCACACGCCGTTCTTCAACAACTACCGTCCCCAGTTCTACTTCCGCACCACGGACGTGACCGGCGTCGTGACCCTCCCCGAGGGCACCGAGATGGTCATGCCGGGCGACAACACTGAGATGACGGTTTCGCTCATCCAGCCCGTCGCCATGGAAGAGGGCCTGAAGTTCGCCATCCGTGAGGGTGGCCGCACGGTGGGCGCCGGCCAGGTCACCAAGATCAACAAGTAGTCTTGATCTGACCCGGTAGCTTTTCCAGAGGGGCCCGTACGACTTCGGTCGTACGGGTCTCTTTGCTGTTCCCGGGTTGCTGTTACGAAACTATTCGGCGCGTACGACCCGTTGTCCCCTCCCTCCACTCGTCCCACCATTTGTCATGCCGCTGAGCAAATTAGGTGTGGAGGGGTGTGCCATGTCTGCGTCCGTCAGTCGAAGAGCCGTTCTGGGTGCGGGAGTTGCCGCGCTGCCGGTGCTGTCGTCGGGGGTGGCGTGGGCGGAAGGCGGGGTCCCGCGGTCCACGGACGCGGGTGCGTACATCTCCTTCTCGCGTACGACGGATGCCTTTCCCCTCGTCGGCGCCCCGGTCGTGGTGGACCCTGACGATCACCCAGGAGTCGTACGGGTGGCCGGAGACTTGAGGGACGACATCGAACGCGTCACCGGCGTACGCCCCGGGAGCGTGCTCGCGCGTGAGGTGGTGCTGGTCGGGACGATCGGGCGCAGCGCGCTGATCGACGGGTTGGTGGCCGCCGGGAAACTGGACGTGTCCGAGGTGCGGGGCCGGTGGGAGACCTCGCTGCAGACGGTGGTCGAGCGGCCGATGCCGGGCGTGGAGCGGGCGTTCGTCGTCGCGGGGAGCGACCCGCGCGGCACGATCTTCGGTGCGTACGACGTGTCGTACGGCATCGGGGTCTCGCCCTGGCACTGGTGGGACGACGTGCCGCCGACGCATCGCGACCAGGTGTGGGTGTTGCCCGGGCGGTACTCGCAGGGGACGCCGGTGGTGAAGTACCGGGGCTTCTTCGTCAACGACGAGAACCCGGCGCTGGGGACGTGGGCGCCGGCGTACTTCGGGCCGGGGAAGGCGCCGGGGTATCCGGGCGGCTTCAACGCGGACTTCTACGGCAAGGTCTTCGAGGTGCTGCTGCGCCTGAAGGGGAACTACCTCTGGCCGGCGGTGTGGGGGCGGGCCTTCGCGGAGGACGACCCGGAGAACCATCGGCGGGCCGCCGCATATGGGGTTGTCATGGGCACGTCGCATGAAGCGCCCATGATGCGGGGCATCGAGGAGTGGAACCGGCATGCGGTGGCCGCCGTCCGGGACTCCTCCGGTGTGATCGTGACGCCGGGCCATGATCCGTACGGCGGGACGGGCGAGTGGTCATACCGGCTCAACTCCCCGGCGATTCGCGCCTATTGGCGGGCCGGGGTGCAGCGGATGGTCGACCAGGGCTTCGAGGGCGTCGTCACGCTCGGCATGCGCGGGAACGGTGACACGAGCCTCCCCGACGGCGACGGCATCGAACTCATGCAGGAGATCATCGCGGCGCAACGGCAGATCATCGAGGAGGTGACGGGGCGGCCGGCGGCGGAGACTCCGCAGGTGTGGACGTTGTACAAGGAGGTGCAGCGGTACTGGGAACGGGGGTTGAGGGCGCCGGACGACGTGACGGTCGTGCTGACGGACGACAACTGGGGGAACGTCCGTAAGCATCCGGATGCGGCCGAGCCGGCGCGTGTGGGGGGCTACGGCCTGTACTACCACTTCGATTACGTGGGCGCCGGGCGGAACTACAAGTGGGTGGACACGGCGAACCTGCGGAACGTGTGGGAGCAGCTGCACGCGGCGTACGCGTACGGGAATCGCGGATTGTGGGTCGCGAATGTGGGTGACCTGAAGGGGAACGAACTGCCGACCGAGTTCTTCCTCAACTACGCCTGGAATCCGGAGGGTTGGGATCTGTCACGGCTGGCCGAGTGGGAACTGCGGTACGCGCGGCAGAACTTCGGGTCGACGGAGGCGCGTGCGATATCCGAAGTCCTGGCGGCATACGGGCAGTTGCAGGCCCGCCGCAAGCCGGAGCTGCTGAACCGGCGGATCACTCTCGCCGACGGCCAGGTGGTCTACGACGATCAGCAGACTCCATTCGCCTTCGGACACCGGGAGTTGGAACGGGTCACGGAGGAGTGGCGCGAGCTGGGTCGACGGGCCGAGCGGATCGGGCGACGGTTGCCGACCGGGGTGCGGGACGCGTGGTTCGAACTCGTCGGGTACGAGGTCCAGGCCACCGCCAACCTGTACGGGCTGCGGTCGGCCGAGTTCACGAACCTGCTCTACGCGGCACAGGGCCGGGCCGCGACGAACGACCTCGCGGATGCGGCGGAGGCGGGCCTGGAGACGGACTTCGCGTTGGCCGACCGCTTCAACTCGGCGGTGGCGGGCGGGAAATGGCGGGGATTCCAGACCCAGCCGCACATCGACTACGGGGATGTGGAGCGGTACGGGCCCAACGCCGGGTGGCAGCAGCCGGAGAGGGACAACGTGGCGTTGCCGGATGTGTTGTTCCCGGCGGTGCGGCGGATTGAGGTGCCGGTGGGGGCGGGGTTGGGGGTGGCGGTGGATGGGTCGGGGGAGCTGTCGTCGGGTGCGGATTTGGGCTTGGGCTCGGGATCGGGTGCGAGTTCGGATTCGGGTTCGGGTGTGAGTTCGGATTCGGATTCGGGCTCGGGTGAGTGGTGGCCGGGGGGTGCGGTGGGGGCGGCCGTACTGCCTGTGTTCAGTCCGTATCAGACGCGGCCGCAGCAGTTCGTCGAGGTGTTCAACCGGGGGCGTACCGCCTTCGATTACCGGATCGAGGTGTCGGTGCCGTGGTTGGCGGTGGATCGGCCGCGGGGGCGGGTCGAGCGGCAGGTGCGGGTGGAGGTGGCGGTGGACTGGGCGCGAGTGCCGGTGCCGGTCGGGCGGGTCGAGGGGGAGCTGACGGTGACCGGTGCGGGGGGATCGGTCACCGTCGCGTGTGTTGCCGAGAGGCCGTCGGGGCGCGGGCTGCGGGGGTTCGTGGAGGCGGGCGGTTACGTGGCGATCGACGGGGAGCACTACGACCGGGCGGTCGGCGGCTGGCGTCGTATCGACGGCATCGGGCGTACCGGGGCAGGGATGACGCCGTGGCCGGTGACGCTGCCTCGGCAGACGCCGGGCCGGGCGGGTTCGCCGCGGCTGGAGTACGAGGTGAGTCTGCTGGCGGCGGGGGAGGTGACGGTGTGGGCGTACCTGTCCCCTCGTAACCCTGCGTTGCCGACGGGCGGTCTGCGCTACGGCGTCTCCCTCGACGCCGGGCCGATCGAGACCGTCGACATCAACATCGGTGCAGATGACGGGCTGTTGAACGCGGTGTGGGCCCGCAACACCTCCGACAACGTCAACGCGACGGCGACGAAACACTCCGTGACGAAGGCAGGGGTCCACCGGTTGAAGTTCTGGATGGTGGACCCGACGGTGGTGCTGCAGCGGCTCGTGATCGACACGGGGGGTCTGCCGGCGCTGTACCTGGGGCCGTTGGAGAGCCGGCGGGTGTAGCGCGCGGCGGAGGGCGGAGGGTTACGGGTGGGTGTGACGGGCGTTTCGGGTGGTGTGCCGGGTGTGTTGGACGTTTCGGGCGTGCCGAGTGTGCCGGGGGTTTCGGCGCGGAAGGACCTGGCTTCCTCGCCGGGTGAGAAGCGGGCGGCGGCGAGGGCGATCGAGGATCACATCGAGCCCGGCACGCGTGCGGCGGGGCGGTGGGCGGACGACGAAAACGGTGCCGCTGTGCGGGAGTTCGCCGCGAAGGACGGGGACGGCTGGGTCACTTCGGCCGCCCTGAAGAAGGCGCACGGGGCGTGGGCGGACCAGGTGAAGAACCTGATGGACCGGTTGGGCGCGGAGAAGGACGCGTTGCGGAGTGGGAACGCGGTGCTGACGAGTACGGATCTGGCGGTGGGGTCGACGTTGCGACAGCAGTCCTCGCTGGACACGTACTGAGGTCGTCGATTTACCGGAATAATCAGGGCTATTGGTTCTATTGGGGCAACTGGGCACATGCCGACGTATCACGAGATCATGACCACCGACCTCGCCGCGCTGACTACGGCGGCTGAGCGCTGGGACGGCATGGCGGGCGAGTTCGAGAAGCAGGAGACGGCGTACCGGCGGGATGTGCACGGCATCTCCATGGGCACGACGTGGACCGGGCTAAGCGCCGACGCGGCGAACGCCCGCTTCGAGATCACACTCAAGGAGTTCCAGTACGCGCAGACGGAGGCCAAGGGAATCGCGGCGCTGCTGCGGGACGCGCACGACCGGTTCGTGGAGCTGCGGGGCCGGGTGGTGGCGGCGCGGTGGGACGCCGTCCGGGCGGGCATGCGGGTCTCGGAGTCGGGGGTGGTGAGCCCGAGTTCGGACCAGCCGGACACCCCGGGCGATCCCCAGGCCGTACAGCCGTGGCAGGACCGGATCACCAAGGCGGTACGCGATGTGACGGACGCGGACACGGGCGTCCGGGTCGCGCTGGCAGGTGTCGTGGTCGACTCCGAACTGCTGGCCGGCGGACGGGGGTTCAACGGCAGGGCGATGGGTGACATCGAACAGTACGAGGCCGAGGAGACGGAGAGGTACCTGCGAAAGTTGAGCAGGGGCGGGACCTTGACGGACATTCAACTCGCCGAACTGCAACGGTCGTTCCGCGACAACAGCGAGGACGAGGGGTTCTCGCATACGGTCCTGGACGACCTCGGCCCCACCGGCACGATCAAGCTCACGAACGAGCTGAACGACCGCATCCACGTCCAGGGCGGCGCCGGTGCGGGGGCGTACTCGGCGATCGAGACGGGCCTGGCGAACACCCTCGCCACGGCCACGAAGCACACGAAGTCGAAGTGGTACGGGAAGTGGCGCACCGACCTGCGCCGCGCGGGCCTTGAGCACTACGCCACCGACGCCCAGGGCCTCCACCTGGACAAGGCCCTCGGCTACCAGTCACTGGTCACGCTGATGCAGAAGGGCCACGGCTACGCCCCGGGGATGGTCGAGGACCTCACCAACGACATGATCGCGGCGGAGAAGAAACACCCCGGGATCTGGCAGGTGAAGGGCACCTACGCCGGGGCGCGCGGCGGTTGGTTCGCCAACGACCCCGTCGACGGCATGCTCGGCATCATGAGCCGCGATCCGGCGGAGGCGGCGCGGTATCTCCATTCCGACGCCCACATGAAATACCTCATGAAAGACCGCGACTGGAATGTCACCCTGAATGACGAGGGCGTTTCGAAGGGCGGCCGCTATGTACCCCGGTTGGACGGGGACGACCGTGCGGGATTCGGGGCGGCGTTGCAGGCGGGGGCCACGGGGATCGATCCTGCGGATCCGAAGGGGGTTCGGGTGGGGGATCGGGCGACGAATGATGCGGTGTTCAGGTCGGCGCTCACGTATTTGGCGGACAGCGGGGATGAGTTTCCGCCGTCTTTGCGGCTGCCGATGGCTAATGTTCTGGTCAATCATGGGGATACGGTGCATGCATCCATGAGCGAGGTCGCCATCAAAAAGTCACCCTTGGACCAGCATCAACTCTTCGAGGTCGTGAAGCAGGTGTCCAAGGACGAGGGTGCGTACGGGACGCTGAACGGTGGGATGAACCAGGCCATGGTGTCAGCCATTCATAGCGATCACTCGAACTCGGGCGATTCCCTGAGTCGGGTAGGCCACACAGTTGGCTTTCTTGAGGAGGCGCGAGTTCAGGCTGCTGGGGATCCGAAGGTTGCGGCGTTCGAGAGCAAGCCGCTCTTCGACAAGGCGATCAGCTATATTCCTGTGGTTAGTGGTGACGTGCAGATGGGGTTTGACTATGTGACGGGCCAGTGGCTGGCTGATGAACAGAAGCGGTTGGATGACAAGGAGGGGGATGATAACTTTCAAGCGTATTCTAAGAGGAATGGCCAATTGATGGCCCTCGCGGATGAGTGGAGCAGAACACATGGTGCGGGCGGTTCGGAATTCGAAAGGCAGACGCAGGTCAATCGATCTGCAAATGAAGGAGTCGTCCACGCGAATGGTGTGTCTGGAGAGCGCCCGGAGTGAAAGAATGTATTCGATCTGGGGTTCTGGCGGCGCTCTCGTTGGCCCTTGCTGTACCCCTGGCCTCCTGTACTGATCCGGCAGACCGTAGCCTTCCGAAGGCTATTTGTGGCTCCCATATCGATCCTGATCTCGCTCGCCCCCTTGTGCCGTCAGTCAAGGGCTTGCATGAGTTCAACCGGGTTGATCGTAGTGAAGCGAAATCCGCTCCCTGTGTACTTCTGTCGGAGCGTGACCCTGTACTCTATTTCAACTTCTACTGGACTGTTGATTCGCCGGACCTTGAGCAGCTGATCAAAGGAGATGGCTCAGCTCTGGACATCGTGGAGCCGCGCAGCGTCCAATCTTCTGACGAGGCTGTGGTCGGAAACAACGGTGCGATTTCGACAGCTCTGTGTAGGGCCAGCGGTGCTCGGCACTTCACGCTGACACTCAAATTGTCCCAGGTCAGTCCGACGGACAGGACCCACCGCAAGGACATCGAGAAGTTCATGCGGGCCTACTTCCCGGCGACAGTCAAGACCTTGGGATGCAGGTGACGTTGCCGGAATGAGTACGTGCGCTCATGTGCCGCCCCGCGCCCTGCAGTTGGCTGTGTGCATGTCGATCACACAGGGCACTTCGGTACGCGGTGCATGGGTCGGACCGCTGATTGCGACGGTCCTCACCCTTCCCTCCGCCCTCGTCGCGTACATCATCGGCGGCCTCTCACCCATGGCCTGCGACGCCTGCGACGGAGCGGAGGCCGAGCGCTTCACCCGGAGGTTCGACACCGCCTTCACGTTCCTTCAGGTGGGGGTTCTGGCCTCCGTCGCACTGTTGCTGGTCAGTTGGGGCCTGCCGCAGACCGAGGGGAACGTCGCCCGGCGCCGTGTGTTCGCCGTCCTCGCGCCCGGCACGGTCCTGCTCTCGGTGATGAAGACGTGGAAGGGCTCAGCATCCGAAGAAGGTGCGCGAGCTGAAGCAACTGGAGGACCGGGCGGTTGAGGTGTTGCTGTACAGCAACCACAACATCCACGGGTTGTTGCAGACGGCCGAGCATGCCAAGGCGCTCTTCGAGATGAGGCAGCCTGCGGACTCACCGGTTGCGGTGGAACGGGAGACCGCAGCGCGCATGCCCCGGAAAACGATCTTCGAGCGCGGGCCCGCTCCGACACTCAGCTTTGTGCAGGAACAGGTGACGCTGGAACGCCCCTACGGGGGGAGGGCGGTGGTGCACCGACAACTTGAACACCTGCTGGAACTGGCGCAGTTGCGAAACGTCACCTTCCAGATCATGCCGACCGATCGGGAAGTGCACGCTGGAACACAGGGCCTGATCGAAGTGCTGAAGTTCGCCGACGACACGGGGGTTGGGCGTGCCGACGGTGCGTTCATTGCTCGTCCCGTTTCAAACCCTGGGATCTTCGTAACCTTGGACTGCGCTATGGGATGACCCGGGCGCAGGCGCTCCGCCAAGGGAGTCGCTGGCCTTCATCGAGCAAGCGCTGGGGGCAATATGAACGCTGCGGAACTCCGCTGGTTCAAGAACAACTACAGCAGCAGCTGCGAGTCCGGCGACTGCGTCGAGACAGCCACCACGCCGCACACCATCCACGTCCGCGACTCCAAGAACATCTCCGGCCCGAGTCTCGCGCTCACGCAGGAAGCCTGCGGCGACTTCGTCTCGTACGCATCAGGAAGTTCCTTGAGCTGAGCGCTCCTCCTCGATCTCTGCCGCCTGTTCCGCCAGGTACGCCCGTGCCGCCGCCTCCTGGTCCATACGTTCGCCGGGGGAGAGGCTGTCGTACTCGCGGAAGCCCCGAACCATGCGATCACCCAGTGCTTCCGCGTACGCGGGGACCCGGGCGGCCTCGCGCAGGCCCGTCCGGCCGCTGAGGACCTCGCGGGCCATCTCGCGCAGCGGGTCGTCGGGGGCACGGTCGTCGGCGAGTTTCTGAAGGGCCTTGCGAAGCGACCGGGCACGGGCCTGGTCGCCGCCGGTGATGTTCATCAAGTCCGCGTCGCCGATGCGTAGTTCGTCGGACATGCGCGTCCTCCTTGTAGCGTGAGGGCGGTTGTCGGGTGCTGGGCGCGGTGTCAGATCGACGGGCTCGGATGGTCGTACTCGCCGATCTTCGTGAATTCGGAGATCGTTCCGTAGAGGGCCGCGCCGATGGTCTCCACTACACCGACGGTGCCGTTCACGATGCCCTGGACGTTGCCGAGGGCCTGGGTGGCCTGGCCCCACAGGCGGAGCATGTTGGCGATCTCCAGTGCCGCGAGGCCGTAGCCCACCGCCGCGCCGACGCCGGTCCACGACAGTGTGGTCCCGGCCGCCATCTCGACGGCCGTGATCAACAGGCCATCGATGATGCCGCTCAGGTAGCCGTTGACGGCCTCGGCCGTCGAGTAGGCGGAGTGGGCCAGGTGGTCGTACTCCGTCCTCAGCTTGTCGAACTCGCCCCTGATCTCTTCGAGTTTCGCCGCGCAGGTGTGGAAGTACGTGTACGCCGCGTCGGCGGCACGGCCGTCCCATGCCAGGTCGAGCGTCTTGTTGCCGGACCTGATGTTGCCGGAGACCGCCTCGACGGCCTGGCCCAACTGGCCCCAGACATCGCCGCACTTGGCGAACGACTCCCAGTCGCCGGCGAACCACTTGATCGCTTCGTCGAGCGGATTGAAGCCGAAGACCGCGCTGTACGCCTCCGTCAGCCAGTACGTCGGGCTCATCAGATCG
The DNA here is from genome assembly GCF_042721125.1 of Streptomyces sp. NPDC058469. Taxonomy (NCBI): domain Bacteria; kingdom Bacillati; phylum Actinomycetota; class Actinomycetes; order Kitasatosporales; family Streptomycetaceae; genus Streptomyces; species Streptomyces sp. NPDC058469. Next base: position 21,325 of record NZ_JBHXME010000074.1, on the reverse strand, counting down.
CCGCAGCTGTTGAACGTGTCGAGGATCGGGCCCTGGGCGTACTCGTCCGGGGCGGACGGGGCCCTGAGCAGAGCTGTCGGTTCGATGACATCGGTGAAGTCGGACATGGGGTTACTCGGCCGGGCGCTCGACGACGGGGTAGGTCGCGTCGACGCGCGCCGCCACGGCCAGGTCCGTGTGCGCGTAGTACTTCTTGTTGCGCTCCAGCTCCGAACTTGCCGCCCCCAGGACCTCCCACAGCCTGTCCATCGCCAGGTTGACCGTCTTCACCGTCGCCGTGTGGGTGGTCAGGAAGAGGTTCAGCAGGCCCTGGTCCGAGGCGTCGACGCCGGTGTACCTGGTGCAGTGGGTCTTGAAATCCGCCGCGTCGAGCGCCGCGCGGCCGACCTGACGTGCGTATCCACTGAGGGCCCAAGGGCTCACCCTGAGGTTCATACAAAGCCTTCCGTGCTCGCGGCCATGTTGCCGCTTCTGTCAACTCCCGTAGGGGTGCCAGCGTTTCGCGATTCGCCGGAAGAAACCGGAAGGAATGAGCGAACGGGGCGATCTGTGTCAGTAGAGTGCCCGCCGTGACGAACTACGGGAGTCGGGCAAATAATCAGAACGGGGTCGGCCTCGACGACAGCACAGTTGCGCGGGCCGCAGTCGACGACCGTGGTCGGAGTCTGTTCTCCGGCCTCACCTGCTTCTGTGCGGTCCTGCTCGCTGTCGGCTCGCTGTCGGTTCTCGGTCGGAGCGTGGCAGGCCGGGGGGAAGCGCTCGGCGGGCTTCAGGTGGCCACGGCCGTCATGGGGCTCGTGGTGGACGCGGCCGTGGTCTGGCTGGTGGTCCGGGCCCGGCGAGCCCAGAGCTGGGCGCCGCTGCTCGTCGCGTGCGGGATCTGCTTGGGCTGGATGGCCGTCATGGCCCTCGCGGGGAGGTTCTAGGCCCTGCCGCGGGCCATGTCACAGGCGCGGGATGTGGTGCGCGCGTGTGTCGCGTTGTCGTCGCTCTCCTGCGCCCTGATCCGCCGGACAGGCCCCAGCCGCGGAGTGCCCGGCAGGCGTGCGTCGGACTCGTGGCGGTGCTGATGGGCATGACCTGCGCGGAATGATCGTGCTCGGCCTCGCGGGTGCCTCGCTCCGGCGCTGGGAAGCCCTCCGCGGCTGTGTTTGACCTCCGTCACTCCACGGGTAATCTCTACGCCCCGATTGGCCAGCCCCCCGCCCCATATGGCAGACTGTCGGAGTTGCTCGGTCGAGTGTTGATGCTGCGCGCCTCCCGTCGGGAGGACCGGAAGCGAGTCCCACGGTACTCGTCGTCCCAACTGCCTTACGGCAGCGCTGGGGCGGACGTACGGGAATCTTTCGGGAAGTGTCAGTGCGGCGCCGGCCAGGCACCCGGTGGGCTTCTTCGCCCTCGGCTTGCGGTTCCGGAAGGGCCGTGCTTTCCCAGCAGGGAAGTTCCGAATGTGGGACCTCTGTGTCGGTGACAGCGCGACACACCCGACCGCGTGGGTCGGAGGAATCGAAGAGGGCGGAAGGGTGTACCGGGGTGCAGAGCGTTATAAGAGACAGGACTACTGAGTAGCCATGGCGGGACAGAAGATCCGCATCCGGCTCAAGGCCTACGACCACGAGGTCATCGACAGCTCGGCGAAGAAGATCGTCGAGACGGTGACCCGCACTGGTGCGTCGGTCGCGGGCCCGGTGCCGCTGCCCACTGAGAAGAACGTGTACTGCGTCATCAAGTCGCCGCACAAGTACAAGGACTCGCGCGAGCACTTCGAGATGCGCACGCACAAGCGCCTGATCGACATTCTCGACCCGACGCCCAAGACCGTTGACTCTTTGATGCGACTCGACCTCCCGGCCGGTGTCGACATCGAGATCAAGCTCTAGGGATCGGTGATCTGAGAATGGCTAAGCAGATCAAGGGCATCCTGGGCGAGAAGCTCGGCATGACGCAGGTGTGGGACGAGAACAACCGTGTTGTTCCGGTCACCGTCGTCAAGGCCAGCCCGAACGTCGTGACCCAGGTCCGTACGAATGACTCCGACGGCTACGAGTCGGTCCAGATCGCCTTCGGCGAGATCGACCCTCGCAAGGTGAACAAGCCCCTCAAGGGTCACTTCGCCAAGGCCGATGTCACTCCCCGTCGTCACCTCGTCGAGATCCGTACCGCTGACGCCAGCGAGTACACCCTCGGCCAGGAGATCACCGCCGCGACCTTCGAGGCCGGCGTCAAGGTGGACGTGACCGGCAAGAGCAAGGGCAAGGGCTTCGCCGGTGTCATGAAGCGTCACAACTTCAAGGGCCTCGGCGCCGGTCACGGCACCCAGCGCAAGCACCGCTCGCCCGGTTCCATCGGTGGCTGTGCCACCCCCGGCCGTGTGTTCAAGGGCATGCGTATGGCGGGCCGTATGGGCAACGAGCGGGTCACCACCCAGAACCTGACCGTTCACGCTGTTGACGCGGAGAAGGGACTGCTCCTCATCAAGGGAGCCATCCCCGGTCCGAACGGCGGCCTCGTCCTGGTCCGTACCGCGGCCAAGGGGGCCTGAGGACTATGAGCACCATTGACATTCAGTCGCCCTCCGGCGACACCGCCGGGACTGTAGAGCTCCCGGCCGAGATCTTCGACGTAGAGAAGATCAGCATTCCGCTGCTTCACCAGGTCGTCGTCGCACAGCTGGCCGCCGCCCGTCAGGGCACGCACAAGGTCAAGCGTCGTGGCGAGGTCCGCGGTGGTGGTAAGAAGCCGTACCGCCAGAAGGGCACCGGCCGCGCCCGTCAGGGTTCGACCCGTGCGCCGCAGTTCGCCGGCGGTGGCGTCGTGCACGGCCCGACGCCGCGCGACTACTCGCAGCGGACCCCGAAGAAGATGAAGGCCGCGGCTCTGCGCCACGCCCTCACCGACCGGGCCCGCAACGCTCGCATCCACGTCATCACCGGCGTGATCGAGGGCGAGACCCCCTCCACCAAGGCCGCCAAGAGCTTCCTCGGCAAGGTCAGCGAGCGCAAGAACGTGCTCCTGGTCATCGAGCGCTCCGACGAGGCCGCGCTGCTTTCCGCGCGCAACCTGCCCCAGGTCCACATCCTGGAGCCGGGCCAGCTGAACACGTACGACGTTCTCGTCTCGGACGACGTGGTCTTCACCCAGGCCGCTTTCGAGTCCTTCGTGTCTGGCCCCCAGGCCGCTGACACCGAAGGGAGCGAAGCCTGATGGCTACGCGTCACCCGAGCATCGCCTCCAAGGCCGCCAAGGCCAAGAAGGTCGCGCGCATCGCCAAGGCGAAGCGCCACGAGACCGAAGGCAAGAACACTGTCGAGACGCCGATCAGCAAGTCGTTCACGGACCCCCGTGACGTGCTGCTGAAGCCGGTCGTCTCGGAGAAGAGCTACGCCCTCCTCGACGAGGGCAAGTACACCTTCATCGTGGCCCCGGGCGCCAACAAGACCCAGATCAAGCAGGCCGTCCAGGCGGTCTTCTCGGTCAAGGTCACCGGGGTCAACACGATCAATCGCCAGGGCAAGCGCAAGCGCACGAAGACCGGTTTCGGTCAGCGCGCGGGCAGCAAGCGCGCGATCGTGACCCTCGCTGAGGGCGACCGTATCGACATCTTCGGCGGTCCGGCCGCGTAAGCGGGTCGGATCGTCCGATATCGGACGAGGACTGAGAAATGGGAATCCGCAAGTACAAGCCGACTACGCCGGGCCGCCGTGGCTCCAGCGTCGCCGACTTCGTCGAGGTCACGCGGTCCACGCCGGAGAAGTCGCTGGTTCGCCCCCTGCACAGCAAGGGCGGCCGTAACAATTCCGGTCGTGTGACCGTTCGCCACCAGGGTGGCGGACACAAGCGCGCCTACCGAGTCATCGACTTCCGTCGCCATGACAAGGACGGCGTGCCGGCGAAGGTCGCGCACATCGAGTACGACCCCAACCGCACCGCGCGCATCGCGCTGCTGCACTACGCGGACGGCGAGAAGCGCTACATCCTCGCCCCGCGCAACCTGCAGCAGGGCGACCGCGTGGAGAACGGTCCCGGGGCCGACATCAAGCCGGGCAACAACCTGGCGCTCCGCAACATCCCGGTCGGTACCACGATCCACGCGATCGAGCTCCGTCCCGGTGGCGGCGCCAAGTTCGCCCGCTCCGCCGGTGCCTCGGTGCAGCTGCTCGCGAAGGAGGGCACCATGGCCCACCTCCGCATGCCCTCCGGTGAGATCCGCCTGGTCGACCAGCGCTGCCGCGCCACGGTCGGCGAGGTCGGCAACGCCGAGCAGAGCAACATCAACTGGGGCAAGGCAGGCCGCAAGCGCTGGCTGGGCGTCCGCCCGACCGTTCGCGGTGTTGCGATGAACCCGGTCGACCACCCGCACGGTGGTGGTGAGGGCAAGACCTCCGGTGGTCGCCACCCGGTCTCCCCGTGGGGTCAGAAGGAGGGTCGTACTCGTTCGCCGAAGAAGGCATCGAACAAGTACATCGTCCGCCGCCGCAAGACGAACAAGAAGCGCTAGGAGCGGGTTTAGATGCCGCGCAGTCTCAAGAAGGGGCCCTTCGTCGACGGCCACCTCATCAAGAAGGTGGACGTACAGAACGAGGCCGGCTCCAAGAACGTCATCAAGACCTGGTCCCGCCGCTCGATGATCGTCCCGGCCATGCTCGGCCACACGATCGCGGTGCACAATGGCAAGATCCACATCCCGGTGTTTGTCACCGAGTCGATGGTCGGCCACAAGCTCGGCGAGTTCTCGCCGACGCGCACCTTCCGGGGTCACGTCAAGGACGACCGGAAGTCGAAGCGCCGCTAGCGCGGGGTGACTGACCATGACAAACACTGAAGGGACAACCATGGAAGCCAGGGCCCAGGCGCGGTACATCCGCGTCACGCCCATGAAGGCCCGCCGCGTGGTGGACCTCATCCGTGGCATGGACGCCACGGAGGCTCAGGCGGTCCTGCGTTTCGCCCCGCAGGCCGCGAGCGTGCCGGTCGGCAAGGTGCTTGACAGCGCCATTGCCAACGCCGCGCACAACTACGACCACACCGACGCCGGCAGCCTCGTCATCTCCGAGGCCTACGTCGACGAGGGTCCGACCCTGAAGCGGTTCCGTCCGCGTGCCCAGGGCCGTGCCTACCGGATCCGCAAGCGGACCAGCCACATCACCGTGGTCGTCAGCAGCAAGGAAGGAACCCGGTAATGGGCCAGAAGGTTAACCCGCACGGGTTCCGGCTCGGCATCACCACGGACTTCAAGTCGCGGTGGTACGCCGACAAGCTGTACAAGGACTACGTCAAGGAAGACGTCGCCATCCGTCGGATGATGACGTCCGGCATGGAGCGCGCCGGCATCTCGAAGGTGGAGATCGAGCGCACCCGTGACCGCGTGCGTGTGGACATCCACACCGCTCGTCCGGGCATCGTCATCGGCCGCCGTGGCGCCGAGGCCGACCGCATCCGCGGTGACCTCGAGAAGCTCACGGGCAAGCAGGTCCAGCTGAACATCCTCGAGGTCAAGAACCCCGAGCTCGATGCCCAGCTGGTCGCGCAGGCCGTCGCCGAGCAGCTCTCCTCCCGCGTCTCCTTCCGTCGGGCCATGCGTAAGAGCATGCAGTCGTCGATGAAGGCCGGCGCCAAGGGCATCAAGATCCAGTGCGGCGGTCGCCTCGGCGGCGCCGAGATGTCCCGCTCGGAGTTCTACCGCGAGGGCCGTGTGCCCCTGCACACGCTCCGCGCGAACGTGGACTACGGCTTCTTCGAGGCCAAGACGACCTTCGGCCGTATCGGTGTGAAGGTCTGGATCTACAAGGGCGACGTCAAGAACATCGCCGAGGTCCGCGCCGAGAACGCCGCTGCCCGTGCGGGTAACCGCCCGGCTCGCGGTGGCGGCCCGGGCGGCGACCGCCCGGCCCGCGGCGGTGGCCGTGGTGGCGAGCGTGGCGGCCGCGGCCGCAAGCCGCAGCAGTCCGCGCCGGCTGCCGAGGCCCCCAAGGCCGAGGCTCCCGCCGCCGCTCCGGCTGAGGCGGCGCCCTCTTCTACCGGTGGAACGGAGGCCTGACCGAAATGCTGATCCCCCGTAGGGTCAAGCACCGCAAGCAGCACCACCCCAAGCGCCGTGGTCAGGCCAAGGGCGGTACGCAGGTTTCGTTCGGCGAGTACGGCATTCAGGCCCTCACGCCGGCGTACGTGACGAACCGCCAGATCGAGGCCGCTCGTATCGCGATGACCCGCCACATCAAGCGTGGCGGCAAGGTCTGGATCAACATCTACCCGGACCGCCCGCTCACGAAGAAGCCTGCCGAGACCCGCATGGGTTCCGGTAAGGGTTCTCCCGAGTGGTGGATCGCGAACGTGCACCCCGGACGGGTCATGTTCGAGCTGTCCTACCCCAACGAGAAGATCGCCCGTGAGGCCCTCACTCGCGCAGCCCACAAGCTGCCGATGAAGTGCCGGATCGTCAAGCGCGAGGCAGGTGAAGCGTGATGTCGGCCGGTACCAAGGCGTCCGAGCTGCGCGAACTGGGTGACGAGGAGCTTCTCAACAAGCTCCGCGAAGCCAAGGAAGAGCTGTTCAACCTCCGCTTCCAGGCGGCGACCGGTCAGCTCGAGAACCACGGTCGGCTCAAGGCCGTCCGGAAGGACATCGCGCGGATCTACACCCTGATGCGTGAGCGCGAGCTGGGCATCGAGACGGTGGAGAGCGCCTGATGAGCGAGAGCAACGTGACTGAAGAGCAGACCGCCAACCGCGGTTTCCGCAAGACCCGTGAGGGTCTCGTCGTCAGCGACAAGATGGACAAGACCGTCGTCGTCGCTGTCGAGGACCGCGTGAAGCACGCGCTGTACGGCAAGGTCATCCGCCGTACGAACAAGCTCAAGGCCCACGACGAGCAGAACGCCGCTGGCGTCGGCGACCGTGTCCTCCTCATGGAGACGCGTCCGCTGTCCGCCACGAAGCGCTGGCGCATCGTCGAGATCCTCGAGAAGGCCAAGTAATTCCTGCGGGCAACCTCGCAGGACAGTTCCGCCAGGCTCCGGGGGCCGTTCACTGAACGGCCCCCGGGGAACCGGCAGACGATCAGGAGATAGACGTGATCCAGCAGGAGTCGCGACTGCGCGTCGCCGACAACACTGGTGCAAAGGAAATCCTTTGCATCCGTGTGCTCGGTGGCTCCGGTCGCCGCTACGCGGGCATCGGTGACGTCATCGTCGCCACCGTCAAGGACGCGATCCCCGGTGGCAACGTGAAGAAGGGTGACGTCGTCAAGGCCGTCATCGTTCGCACCGTGAAGGAGCGCCGTCGTCCGGACGGCTCGTACATCCGCTTCGACGAGAACGCCGCCGTCATTCTGAAGAACGACGGCGACCCTCGCGGCACCCGCATCTTCGGCCCGGTCGGGCGCGAGCTGCGCGAGAAGAAGTTCATGAAGATCATCTCGCTGGCTCCGGAGGTGCTGTAAGCATGAAGATCAAGAAGGGTGACACGGTTCAGGTCATCACCGGCAAGGACAAGGGCAAGCAGGGCAAGGTCATTGCCGCTTACCCGCGCGACGAGCGCGTCCTGGTCGAGGGTGTCAACCGGGTCAAGAAGCACACCAAGGCAGGCCCCACCGCCAAGGGTTCGCAGGCCGGTGGCATCGTCACGACCGAGGCGCCGATCCACGTCTCCAACGTCCAGCTGGTCGTTGAGAAGGACGGCAACAAGGTCGTCACGCGTGTCGGCTACCGCTTCGACGACGAGGGCAACAAGGTTCGCGTTGCCAAGCGGACGGGTGAGGACATCTGATGACTACCACCACGACTCCGCGTCTCAAGACGAAGTACCGCGAGGAGATCGCGGGCAAGCTGCGTGAGGAGTTCTCCTACGAGAACGTCATGCAGATCCCCGGCCTCGTCAAGATCGTGGTCAACATGGGTGTCGGCGACGCCGCCCGTGACTCGAAGCTCATGGACGGTGCCGTCCGTGACCTGACCACCATCACCGGTCAGAAGCCGGCCATCACCAAGGCCCGCAAGTCCATCGCGCAGTTCAAGCTGCGCGAGGGTCAGCCGATCGGTGCACACGTCACGCTCCGTGGCGACCGCATGTGGGAGTTCCTGGACCGCACCCTGTCGCTCGCGCTTCCGCGCATCCGCGACTTCCGTGGTCTGTCTCCCAAGCAGTTCGACGGTCGTGGCAACTACACCTTCGGTCTCACCGAGCAGGTCATGTTCCACGAGATCGACCAGGACAAGATCGACCGCGTCCGGGGTATGGACATCACCGTGGTGACCACGGCGACCAACGACGCCGAAGGCCGTGCCCTTCTCCGTCACCTCGGCTTCCCCTTCAAGGAGGCGTAAGCGAGATGGCGAAGAAGGCTCTGATTGCCAAGGCTGCTCGTAAGCCCAAGTTCGGAGTACGTGGCTACACGCGCTGCCAGCGCTGCGGCCGCCCGCACTCCGTGTACCGCAAGTTCGGCCTGTGCCGCGTGTGCCTTCGTGAGATGGCTCACCGTGGCGAGCTGCCGGGCGTGACCAAGAGCTCCTGGTAGTCCGGTAATCCGGACTCCCGAAGCTCTCGGTAAGTAAAAGGGCTCGGTCAGGTGCCCACCTCTCCATGGCTTAGGCTAGGAGGGTTGGGCGCCTGACGCCCAAACGACTTACTACGCCGTAGGTCCACCGCACCGCACCCGCCTCGTCTCGGATCGAGGAGAGGGATGGGCACCTGGAAACCCCGGCGAGAGAGGCCGAAGGCCAATTCATGACCATGACTGATCCGATCGCAGACATGCTTACGCGTCTGCGGAACGCGAACTCGGCATACCACGACTCAGTGACGATGCCGGCATCGAAGATCAAGTCGCACATCGCGGAGATCCTCCAGCAGGAGGGCTTCATCACGGGCTGGAAGGTCGAGGACGCCGAGGTCGGCAAGAACCTCGTTCTCGAGCTGAAGTTCGGCCCGAACCGTGAGCGCTCCATCGCGGGCATCAAGCGGATCTCCAAGCCCGGTCTCCGGGTGTACGCGAAGTCCACCTCCCTGCCCAAGGTGCTCGGTGGCCTCGGCGTGGCGATCATCTCCACGTCGCACGGTCTCCTCACTGGACAGCAGGCCGGCAAGAAGGGCGTAGGCGGAGAAGTTCTCGCCTACGTCTGGTAGCGGAAGGGAACGGAGGAAAAAGCTATGTCGCGCATTGGCAAGCTCCCCATCACGGTTCCCGCCGGCGTGGACGTCACCATCGACGGCCGTACGGTGCTGGTCAAGGGCCCCAAGGGCTCGCTGACCCACACCGTCGCAGCGCCGATCGACATCGCCAAGGGTGAGGACGGCGTTCTCAACGTCACCCGCCCCAACGACGAGCGTCTGAACAAGGCCCTGCACGGCCTGTCCCGCACGCTGGTGGCGAACATGATCACCGGCGTGACCGAGGGTTACGTGAAGAAGCTCGAAATCAGTGGTGTCGGTTACCGCGTCGCGGCCAAGGGTTCGACCCTTGAGTTCGCGCTCGGCTACAGCCACTCGATCACGGTCGAGGCGCCCGAGGGCATCTCGTTCAAGGTCGAGAACCCGACGCACTTCTCGGTCGAGGGCATCGACAAGCAGAAGGTCGGCGAGGTTGCGGCGAACATCCGCAAGCTGCGCAAGCCCGACCCGTACAAGGCCAAGGGCGTCAAGTACGAGGGCGAAGTCATCCGGCGCAAGGTCGGAAAGGCGGGTAAGTAAGCCATGGCATACGGTACGAAGATCGCTAAGGGCGACGCTTACAAGCGTGCTGCCATCAAGCGTCGTCACATCCGCATCCGGAAGCACATTTCCGGTACGGCTGAGCGTCCGCGCCTGGTCGTGACCCGCTCCAACCGCCACATCGTGGCCCAGGTCATCGACGACATCAAGGGTCACACCCTGGCGTCGGCGTCCACCCTGGACACCTCGATCCGCGGCGGCGAGAGCGACAAGTCCGCGCAGGCCAAGTCGGTCGGCGCCCTGGTCGCCGAGCGCGCCAAGGCCGCCGGTGTCGAGGCTGTCGTATTCGACCGCGGTGGCAATCAGTACGCGGGGCGCATCGCCGCCCTGGCGGACGCCGCCCGCGAAGCCGGACTGAAGTTCTAGTCGCTTCCGTAGCTAGCGGAAAGAGAGAGGTAATCCAATGGCTGGACCCCAGCGCCGTGGAAGCGGTGCCGGTGGCGGCGAGCGGCGGGACCGGAAGGGCCGTGACGGCGGCGCTGCTGCCGCCGAGAAGACCGCGTACGTTGAGCGCGTAGTCGCGATCAACCGCGTCGCCAAGGTTGTCAAGGGTGGTCGTCGCTTCAGCTTCACCGCGCTCGTCGTGGTGGGCGACGGTGACGGCACCGTCGGTGTCGGTTACGGCAAGGCCAAGGAGGTGCCGGCCGCGATCGCCAAGGGTGTTGAAGAGGCCAAGAAGCACTTCTTCAAGGTCCCCCGTATCCAGGGCACCATCCCGCACCCGATCACGGGCGAGAAGGCCGCGGGCGTCGTCCTGCTCAAGCCTGCTTCCCCCGGTACCGGCGTTATCGCCGGTGGCCCGGTGCGAGCTGTCCTGGAGTGCGCCGGCGTTCACGACATCCTGTCGAAGTCGCTCGGCTCGTCCAACGCGATCAACATCGTGCACGCGACCGTGGCGGCCCTCAAGGGCCTGCAGCGTCCCGAGGAGATCGCGGCCCGCCGCGGTCTGCCCCTCGAGGACGTCGCCCCCGCGGCTCTCCTTCGTGCACGTGCCGGGGCGGGTGCGTAATGGCTCGCCTCAAGGTCACGCAGACGAAGTCGTACATCGGCAGCAAGCAGAACCACCGTGACACCCTGCGCTCCCTTGGTCTCAAGGGCATCAACACGCAGGTCGTCAAGGAGGACCGCCCCGAGTTCCGCGGAATGGTGCACACCGTCCGCCACCTCGTGACGGTTGAGGAGGTCGACTGATCATGGCGGAGAACAACCCGCTCAAGATCCACAACCTCCGTCCCGCCCCGGGCGCCAAGACCGCCAAGACCCGTGTGGGTCGTGGTGAGGCGTCGAAGGGTAAGACGGCCGGTCGTGGAACCAAGGGCACGAAGGCCCGTTACCAGGTTCCGGAGCGCTTCGAGGGTGGCCAGATGCCCCTCCACATGCGTCTCCCGAAGCTGAAGGGTTTCCGTAACCCGTTCAAGACCGAGTACCAGGTCGTGAACCTCGACAAGCTGGCGTCGCTGTACCCGGAGGGTGGCGAGGTCACCGTAGAGGGTCTCGTCGCCAACGGTGCGGTTCGCAAGAACAGCCTCGTCAAGGTCCTCGGCCAGGGCGAGATCTCCGTGGCGCTGCAGGTGACGGTGGACGCCGTCTCCGGTTCCGCCAAGGAGAAGATCACTGCCGCGGGCGGTACGGTCACCGAGCTCGTCTGATTTGTCGGACCGAGCCTGACCAACGTCAGCAACAGCGGCCGGGGTCGCCCCTCTTCTGAGGAGCGGCCCCGGCCGTTTTTTCAGCAGTCGTGACTCATGGGACGTTCGATCGGTATCCCCTAGGGGCGTTGATGTAGGTAGGCTGTGCGGCTGGTACCCAGCGTCGTCTTGGCATGCCGTAATCTCGTTTCTCAGGCCATCAACCACACTTAGTCGTCACCTCACGCGCGTATACGCGGGGGTCGCAGGAGGCACCGTGCTCACCGCGTTCGCCCGGGCGTTCAGGACACCCGACCTGCGCAAGAAGCTGCTCTTCACGCTCGCCATCATCGTGGTGTACCGGGTCGGTACGCACGTCCCGATCCCGGGCGTCGATTACAAGAGCGTCCAGACCTGTATCGACGTGTCGAACGGTAACCAAGGTCTGTTCGGCCTCGTCAACATGTTCAGCGGTGGCGCGCTGCTCCAGATCACGATCTTCGCGCTCGGCATCATGCCGTACATCACGGCGAGCATCATTCTGCAGCTGCTGACCGTGGTGATCCCGCGTCTGGAAGCCCTCAAGAAGGAGGGGCAGGCCGGCACGGCGAAGATCACGCAGTACACGCGTTATCTGACCGTGGCGCTCGCCATCCTCCAGGGCACCGGTCTGGTGGCCACCGCCCGCAGCGGCGCCCTCTTCTCGGGCTGCCCGACGGCGAATCAGATCGTCCCGGACCAGTCGATCTTCACCACCATCACCATGGTCGTCTGCATGACCGCCGGTACCTGCGTCGTGATGTGGCTCGGCGAGCTCATCACCGACCGCGGCATCGGCAACGGCATGTCGATCCTCATGTTCATCTCGATCGCCGCGACCTTCCCGTCCGCTCTGTGGGCCATCAAGAAGCAGGGCACGCTGGCCGGCGGCTGGATCGAGTTCGGCACCGTCATCCTCGTCGGCCTGGTGATGGTCGGTCTCGTGGTCTTCGTCGAGCAGGCCCAGCGCCGCATCCCGGTCCAGTACGCGAAGCGCATGATCGGCCGCCGTTCCTACGGCGGTACGTCGACCTACATCCCGCTGAAGGTCAATCAGGCCGGTGTGATTCCGGTCATCTTCGCGTCGTCGCTCCTCTACATCCCGGCTCTGGTCGCTCAGTTCTCCGGCAGCACGTCCACCTGGAAGACCTGGATCCAGACCAACCTGACCAAGGGCGACCACCCGATCTACCTGGTCAGCTACTTCCTGCTGATCGTTTTCTTCGCCTTCTTCTACGTGGCTATCTCGTTCAACCCCGAGGAAGTCGCGGACAACATGAAGAAGTATGGTGGCTTCATCCCGGGCATCCGGGCTGGCCGGCCCACCGCTGAGTACCTGAGTTACGTACTCAACCGGATCACCTGGCCGGGTTCGCTGTATCTGGGTCTGATCGCTCTCGTACCGACGATGGCGTTGGTCGGTTTCAACGCAAGCGGCAACTTCCCGTTCGGTGGGACCAGCATCCTGATCATCGTGGGTGTCGGTCTCGAGACGGTGAAGCAGATCGAGAGCCAGCTCCAGCAGCGCAATTACGAAGGGTTCCTCCGCTGATGCGAATCGTCCTCGTCGGGCCGCCGGGTGCCGGTAAGGGAACGCAGGCTGTGCGCCTCGCCAAGACGCTGCACATCCCGCACATCTCCACGGGCGACCTCTTCCGTGCCAACATCAGTCAGGCCACGGAACTCGGCAAACTGGCGAAGTCCTACATGGACGCGGGCAACCTGGTCCCGGACGAGGTCACCATCGCGATGGCCAAGGACCGCATGGAGCAGCCGGACGCTGTCAACGGCTTTCTCCTGGACGGTTTTCCGCGCAACGTGTCGCAGGCCGAGGCGCTGGACGAGCTGCTGAAGACCGAGGGCATCAAGCTGGACGCGGTCCTCGACCTGGAGGTCTCCGAGGACGAGGTGGTCAAGCGCATCGCCGGCCGCCGCATCTGCCGTAAGGACTCCAGTCACGTCTTCCACGTGACGTACAGCCCGCCGAAGCAGGACGGTGTCTGTGATGTCTGTGGCGGCGAGCTGTACCAGCGCGACGACGACTCCGAGGACACGGTCCGCACCCGCCTGGAGGTCTACCACACGCAGACCGAGCCGATCATCGACTACTACAAGGCCCAGGGCCTGGTGGTCACGATCTCCTCGCTCGGTCCGGTGGACGAGATCACGCAGCGGGCGCTGGACGCGCTGAAGCGCGAGGACGAGGGCGACAAGTAGTCATCCGGCAGATCCGGCCGCGGTGCCCGCAGGGGTGCCGCGGCCGTACTGTTGTACAGGTACATCAGCGGTAGGACGCGGAAGACGGAGAGCGCAGGCCCCCATGGTGCAGATCAAGACCCCCGAGCAGATCGCCAAGATGCGCGAGGCGGGGCTGGTCGTCGCCGCGATCCACGCGGCCACGCGTGAGGCCGCGGTGCCTGGCGCCAGCACGAAGGATCTGGACGAGGTCGCCCGCAAGGTCCTCGCCGACCACAACGCGAAGCCGAACTTCCTCGGCTACGGCGGCTTCCCCGCGACGATCTGCACCTCGGTGAACGAGGTCGTCGTCCACGGCATCCCCTCCGAGGAGGTGGTGCTGAAGGACGGCGACATCATCTCCATCGACTGCGGCGCGATCATCGACGGCTGGCACGGCGACGCGGCGTACACGGCGTTCGTGGGCTCGGGCCACTCCCCGGAGCTGATCGAGCTGTCCCGGGTGACCGAGGGGTCGATGTGGGCCGGCATCGCCGCGATGAAGCTGGGCAACCGGCTCGTCGACATCTCCCGCGCCATCGAGACGTACATCCGCCGGCAGCCGAAGCCGGGTGGTGGGAAGTACGGGATCGTCGAGGACTACGGCGGTCATGGCATCGGTACCGAGATGCACATGGATCCGCACCTGTTGAACTACGTCGAGAAGCGGCGGGGCAAGGGGCCCAAGCTGGTGCCGGGGTTCTGCCTCGCCATCGAGCCGATGGTGTCTCTGGGGACCCCGAAGACCGAGGTCCTCTCGGATGACTGGACGGTCATCACGACGGACGGGACCTGGTCGTCCCACTGGGAGCACTCGGTCGCTCTGACGGAGGAGGGGCCGCTTGTGCTTACGGCTCCTGATGGTGGTAAGGCGAAGCTGGCCGAGTACGGGATCACGGCTGCGCCGGATCCGCTCGCGTAGTCGTTCGTCCGGCGCGCCGGTGGGGGCTTGTCGCGCCCACGCGGCGGAGCCGCAAATCGATACAGCCCCGCGCCCCTAAAAGCCCAAAAGCAGGGCGTCTATGCCCCCTGCGTGCTTAACGATCTCCAGTCCGGGGCATTCTTCCTCGATTCGTCTTTCCGAGTGGCCTGACGTAGACTGACTCGTCGGCTCTCGTGCAGCCGCATGTCCGCATGCACCCCGTAAGGGGAACGCACTGAGTCGATCAAGGTAGTCGATTCGAAGGGCGAAGCGTGGCCAAGAAGCAAGGTGCCATCGAGATCGAGGGCACTGTCGTCGAGTCTCTTCCGAACGCCATGTTCAAGGTCGAGCTCCAGAACGGCCACCAGGTCCTGGCACACATCAGCGGCAAGATGCGTATGCACTACATCCGTATCCTCCCTGACGACCGGGTCGTGGTGGAGCTGTCTCCGTACGACCTCACGCGTGGCCGGATCGTCTACCGCTACAAGTAGATCTTGCCCAGGTTCCGCGCAAGCGGCGCCGAAGGCAACTGACCCGGAGAACCTCACCAATGAAGGTCAAGCCGAGCGTCAAGAAGATCTGCGACAAGTGCAGGGTGATCCGCCGTCACGGTCGGGTCATGGTCATCTGCGAGAACCCGCGCCACAAGCAGCGCCAGGGCTGACGCACGACCTTCCCTCTGCAAGCTTTTCGCAGAGTTTCGCGCGACGCGAGCAATACATGTTCATACGCAGGACCCGGGCGTAGTAGGCGCCCGACACCCCCGGCTCGGAGGCTGGGGACCCACGCCGTACCAAATCTTCGACAGAAGAGGCCGGCGGCTGGGATCCGGTTCTGCGGAAGACCTCCGAAGATCAACTGGAGCCATTGAATGGCACGCGTTTCCGGTGTCGACATCCCGCGCGAAAAGCGCGTGGAGGTCGCCCTCACCTACGTGTTCGGTATCGGCCGGACCCTTTCCCAGCTGACGCTGGCCGAGACCGGCATCAACCCCGACACCCGCGTTCGCGACCTCTCGGAAGAGCAGCTCGTCGCGATTCGCGAGTACGTGGACGCCAACTTCAAGACCGAGGGTGACCTCCGTCGCGAGGTCCAGGCCGACATCCGCCGCAAGGTGGAGATCGGCTGCTACCAGGGTCTCCGTCACCGTCGTGGTCTGCCCGTCCGCGGTCAGCGCACCAGCACGAACGCTCGTACCCGCAAGGGTCCGCGTCGCGCCATCGCCGGCAAGAAGAAGCCGGGCAAGAAGTAGTCCGCAGCGGACAACGCTTCACCAGCGGTCTTCGCTGTAGGACCGACCACCTCCCCGTAGGAGTAATAGATGCCCCCCAAGGGTCGTCAGGGCGCTGCCAAGAAGGTGCGCCGCAAGGAAAAGAAGAACGTCGCTCACGGCCACGCGCACATCAAGAGCACGTTCAACAACACGATCGTCTCGATCACGGACCCCTCGGGCAACGTGATCTCCTGGGCCTCCGCCGGCCACGTCGGCTTCAAGGGCTCGCGCAAGTCCACCCCCTTCGCCGCGCAGATGGCCGCCGAGTCGGCTGCCCGTCGCGCGCAGGAGCACGGCATGCGCAAGGTCGACGTCTTCGTGAAGGGCCCGGGTTCGGGTCGCGAGACGGCCATCCGTTCGCTTCAGGCGACCGGTCTTGAGGTCGGCTCCATCCAGGACGTCACCCCCACCCCGCACAACGGCTGCCGTCCGCCGAAGCGCCGCCGCGTCTGACGCACGGTTGTCTCAGGTTTCGGGCGGTATGGCCTTTCGGGGCTGTGCCGCCCGTACCCTTGCAGTACTAGTCGGACATCAAATAGTGGGTGTCCATGACTGAAGGACTCACTTCATGCTGATCGCTCAGCGCCCCTCGTTGACCGAAGAGGTCGTCGACGAATTCCGCTCCCGGTTCGTGATCGAGCCGCTGGAGCCGGGCTTCGGCTACACCCTCGGCAACTCCCTGCGTCGTACGCTCCTCTCCTCGATCCCCGGTGCCGCTGTCACCAGCATCCGGATCGACGGCGTTCTGCACGAGTTCACCACCGTGCCGGGCGTCAAGGAGGACGTCACCGACCTGATCCTCAACATCAAGCAGCTGGTCGTCTCCTCGGAGCACGACGAGCCGGTCGTGATGTACCTGCGCAAGCAGGGTCCGGGTCTGGTCACCGCCGCCGACATCGCGCCCCCGGCCGGTGTCGAGGTGCACAACCCCGACCTCGTCCTCGCCACGCTCAACGGCAAGGGCAAGCTGGAGATGGAGCTCACGGTCGAGCGTGGCCGCGGTTACGTCTCCGCCGTGCAGAACAAGCAGGTGGGCCAGGAGATCGGCCGTATCCCGGTCGACTCCATCTACAGCCCGGTGCTGAAGGTCACGTACAAGGTCGAGGCCACGCGTGTCGAGCAGCGCACCGACTTCGACAAGCTGATCGTCGACGTCGAGACGAAGCAGGCCATGCGTCCGCGCGACGCCATGGCGTCCGCCGGCAAGACCCTGGTCGAGCTGTTCGGTCTCGCCCGCGAGCTGAACATCGACGCCGAGGGCATCGACATGGGCCCGTCCCCGACGGACGCCGCCCTTGCCGCTGATCTCGCCCTGCCGATCGAGGAGCTTGAGCTCACCGTTCGGTCGTACAACTGCCTCAAGCGCGAGGGCATCCACTCCGTGGGTGAGCTCGTGGCTCGTTCCGAGGCCGACCTCCTGGACATCCGCAACTTCGGTGCGAAGTCCATCGACGAGGTCAAGGCGAAGCTGGCCGGCATGGGCCTGGCCCTGAAGGACAGCCCGCCCGGATTCGACCCGACCGCCGCTGCTGACGCCTTCGGCGCCGACGACGACGTGGACGCGGGTTTCGTGGAGACCGAGCAGTACTGATCGGTTGTTGCCGGTGAGCGTCCGCTCATCGGGTCCTGACCCCGGTACCTGATACGGCCGGGGCAGATACCAAGGAGAAAGACATGCCGAAGCCCACCAAGGGTGCCCGTCTGGGCGGCAGTGCCGCGCACGAGAAGCTGCTTCTCGCGAACCTCGCGAAGGCGCTCTTCGAGCACGGCCGTATCACCACCACCGAGGCGAAGGCCCGCAAGCTGCGGCCGTACGCCGAGCGTCTGGTCACCAAGGGCAAGAAGGGCGACCTTCACAACCGCCGTCAGGTGCTCCAGGTGATCACGGACAAGAGCGTCGTCCACACGCTCTTCACCGAGATCGGCCCGCGCTACGAGAACCGTCCCGGTGGCTACACCCGTATCACCAAGATCGGTAACCGTCGTGGCGACAACGCGCCCATGGCTGTCATCGAGCTGGTTGAGGCCCTGACCGTCGCGCAGGCTGCGACCGGTGAGGCCGAGGCCGCGACCAAGCGTGCGGCGAAGGACACCGAGGCTGCTGCTCCGGTTGAGGTCGTTGAGGACGCGAAGCCGGTTGAGGCCGACGAGGAGTCGAAGGACGCGTAACACCGTTCTTTGGCTGCCGCGCCGTCGTGGCTGGTCGCGCAGTTCCCCGCGCCCCTAAAAACGGGGCGTGTAGCGGGTCCGTTCCTTCTTGGGACGGGCCCGCTTTTGTGTTCCTGAGAGGATCTCGGTGTGAGTGATGAAGTAGCGGCCGGGTTCGTACGTGTACGACTCGACCTCTCCTACGACGGGACCCTGTTCTCCGGGTGGGCCAAGCAGGCCGGGGGGCGGCGGACCGTGCAGGGGGAGGTCGAGGATGCGCTGCGGACGGTGACGCGGTCGGGGGAGGCGGCGTACGACCTGACCGTGGCTGGGCGGACCGATGCCGGGGTGCATGCTCGGGGGCAGGTGGCGCATGTCGATCTGCCGGGGGAGTTGTGGGCGGAGCACCGCGAGAAGCTGCTGAAGCGGCTTGCGGGGCGGTTGCCGAAGGACGTGCGGGTGTGGGGCGTGGCGGAGGCTCCCGAGGGCTTCAACGCGCGGTTCGCGGCCTTGTGGCGGCGTTATGTGTACCGGGTGGGGGACCGGCCCGGGGGAGTGGACCCGTTGCTGCGGAACCATGTGCTGTGGCACGACTGGGAGTTGGACGTCGATGTGATGGACGCCGCTGCCAAGTCCCTTGTGGGGGAACATGACTTCGCGGCGTACGCGAAGAAGCGTGAGGGTGCGTCGACGGTCCGCGAGATTTTTGACTTCGGAGCGACCCGGCGAGCGGATGGCGTGGTCGAGATCGAGGTTCGTGCCGATGCCTTCTGCCACAACCAAGTGCGGTCCATGGTGGGGGCGTTGCTCTTCGTCGGGGATGGGCACCGTGGTGCTGAGTGGCCGCGGAAGGTGCTGGACGCGGGGGTGCGGGACAGCGCCGTGCATGTCGTACGGCCGCACGGGCTGACCTTGGAGGAGGTCGCCTATCCGGCTGACGAGGGGCTGGCGGAGCGGCAGTTGCTGGCCCGGCGGGTGCGGGGCGCTGTGCACTGAGGGGGCGCGTGGGCGCCAAGTCCCGGTGGCGCCCCGCTCGTTACTGTGCCGCCGCCGAAGCCTGTGCCTCGCCGCGGGCGTGGATCTGGTCGAAGGCGAACTTGGCGAGGTCGTCGCCGATCGTGAAGACCTCGGTGTCCTTCGTCGTCACGTCCGTGCCGGTGGTGAAACCGGCGACCGTGAAGTAGGCGTAGCGGCCGTAGGCGTTGGTCGTCGTACGGCAGATCGAGCCGTCGCAGAAGGCCTTGACGCCCTTGCCGGACAGTGACTTGACGGCGCTCTTGGTGTCCGCCTGACCCTTGGCCTTCGTCGCCTGCGCCTTGGTGTCGAAGAGGGCCACACCGACCGTGACCGCGATGTTGCCCTTGGCGTACGTGACCCGCATGAGGCGGGTGCAGCCGTTCGCGGTGAGGAGTTTGGGGAGGGTGCCCGAGGCGACCGAGGCGCAGTTCGTGGTGTCGGCCGTCGGGCCCTTCTTGTACACCGTCGAGGCGACCGTCAGCTGGGTGCCCGGAAAGAGGGTCGCCGGGCTGAGCGGTGCCGTGTCCTTCGCCTTGCTGGAGATGAACTCCTCGGGGTCCAGCGGCGGGGGCGCGCTGGTCGGCGCGAAGGACGGCGAGGTGGCGTCGGTGCTGGGCACGGAGGCACTCGCGGGCAGGTTCGTGGGCTTGCCCGACGCGCTCGTGTCGTCGTTCGCCGACATCACGGCCATGGCCACGGCCGTGCCGACGGCCACCGTCGCGAGCGCGCCGCCGCCTATGAACAGCAGCCTCTTGCGCCTGTTCCGGGTCTCCGACGCCTCGGCGAGCGCCGCCCAGTCCGGGGTCTGCTCGTCAACGCTGCCGCCCCACGGCTGCTGCGAATTGGGTTTCCAGGGATCCCACTGGGACTGGGGTCCCCCCTGTCCGAAGCTCATGGGTCGCATCCTAGACGGGGCGACGGGTGTACCGGTGCGCCTCAATGGGGCCGGTGGCGACTGACGTTGGGGATGTCACGGTAAGTATTTCCGCGGTTGCTTTCCGCTGCGGGTGCCGACCGGTCTCACCGCGTTTTGACCCGTCCGGGGCGGCGCGGGTACTCTTACGGTTTGTTATGCGTATCGGCTTGGTCGCTCTCAGGCGAGAGGCCCTTACGTAGGTTCCCTGGAGCAGTTACCAGAGGGCGGCATACGGGCATCGTTCCCGGCACTGTCGTCCCCAGCTGCACGATCGCTTCAGTGATGCCATGTGTCAGCACCCATCCACTGAAGAAGAAGGCTGCGAAGTGCGTACGTACAGCCCCAAGCCCGGCGATGTGACTCGCCAGTGGCACGTCATCGACGCCCAGGACATCGTCCTCGGCCGTCTGGCTACCACTGCCGCGAACCTCCTCCGTGGCAAGCACAAGCCGACCTATGCCCCGCACATGGACATGGGCGACTTCGTCATCATCATCAACGCCGACAAGGTTCACCTGTCCGGCAACAAGAAGACCCAGAAGCTGGCGTACCGCCACTCCGGTTACCCGGGTGGTCTGCGCTCCGTCCGTTACGACGAGCTGCTGGCGAAGAACCCCGAGAAGGCCGTCGAGAAGGCCATCAAGGGCATGATCCCCAAGAACACCCTGGGCCGTCAGATGATCAGCAAGCTGAAGGTCTACTCGGGCGACCAGCACCCGCACGCTGCCCAGCAGCCGGTGCCGTTCGAGATCACCCAGGTCGCGCAGTAGTTCCGGCCACACCCCCTAAGACAGAAAAGAATCTGAGGAGAACCGTGGCCGAGACCACCGTTGAGCAGCCGGTCGAAGAGACCGAGACCGAGCTCGTCGACATTGAGAGCTACACCACCGAGTCCGACGTCCCCGTCGAGGGTGAGTACACGTCGGAGTCGCTCGCCGGCCGCTTCGGCGACCCGCAGCCGGCCGCCGGCCTGGGCCGCCGTAAGAACGCCATCGCGCGCGTTCGCATCGTGCCCGGCACCGGCAAGTGGAAGGTCAACGGGCGCACGCTCGAGGACTACTTCCCGAACAAGGTCCACCAGCAGGAAGTCAACGAGCCCTTCAAGGTGCTCGAGCTCGACGGCCGCTACGACGTCGTCGCCCGTATCTCGGGTGGCGGCGTCTCCGGTCAGGCCGGTGCCCTGCGCCTCGGCGTGGCCCGCGCGCTGAACGAGGCCGACGTGGACAACAACCGCGCCGCCCTCAAGAAGGCCGGTTACCTCCGTCGCGACGACCGTGCGGTCGAGCGCAAGAAGGCCGGTCTCAAGAAGGCCCGCAAGGCCCCGCAGTACAGCAAGCGCTAAATCTCGCCTGCTGTCTGTACTCCGAACGCCCCGGCGGCACGCCACTCGTGCCGCCGGGGCGTTCGTTTATCACAGCCGGGGGCGTATAACGGCACAAG
>NZ_JBHXME010000073.1:0-49118 GCF_042721125.1 Streptomyces sp. NPDC058469 | reverse complement strand
GGGCGGGGGCGGCCGCGGGGGCGCCCGTACCGTCGTCGATCACGGCCAGCTCGGCGCCGACCTCGACGGTCTCGTCCTCGGCCACCTTGATGGAGGCCAGCACACCGGCGACGGGCGAGGGGATCTCGGTGTCGACCTTGTCGGTCGACACTTCGAGCAGCGGCTCGTCGGCCTCTACTCGCTCGCCCTCGGCCTTCAGCCAGCGGGTGACAGTGCCCTCGGTGACGCTTTCACCGAGCGCCGGAAGGGTTACGGAAACCGCCATGGTTTCGGTTGCTCCTTACGAATTGCGGAAGTCTGTGTCGTCGTCCGACCGAGGGGGTCAGTCGTGGGAGTGGAGAGGCTTGCCTGCCAGTGCCAGGTGGGCCTCGCCGAGCGCCTCGCTCTGCGTCGGGTGGGCGTGGATCAGCTGGGCGACCTCGGCGGGCAGCGCCTCCCAGTTGTAGATCAGCTGGGCTTCGCCGACCTGCTCGCCCATGCGGTCGCCGACCATGTGGACGCCGACCACGGCACCGTCCTTCACCTGGACGAGCTTGATCTCGCCCGAGGTGTTGAGGATCTTGCTCTTGCCGTTGCCCGCGAGGTTGTACTTCAGAGCGACGACCTTGTCCGCGCCGTAGATCTCCTTGGCCTTGGCCTCGGTGATGCCCACGGAGGCGACCTCGGGGTGGCAGTACGTCACCCGGGGGACACCGTCGTAGTCGATCGGAACGGTCTTCAGACCGGCCAGACGCTCCGCCACCAGGATGCCCTCGGCGAAGCCGACGTGCGCGAGCTGGAGCGTCGGGACCAGGTCACCGACGGCGGAGATGGTCGGGACGTTCGTCCGCATGTACTCGTCGACCGTGACGTAGCCGCGGTCGATCGCGACGCCCTGCTCCTCGTAGCCGAGACCGGCGGAGACCGGGCCGCGGCCCACCGCGACGAGCAGGAGCTCGGCCTCGAACTCCTTGCCGTCGGCGAGGGTGACCTTGACGCCGTTCTCGGTGTACTCGGCCTTCGAGAAGAAGGTGCCCAGGTTGAACTTGATGCCGCGCTTGCGGAACGCGCGCTCAAGAAGCTTGGAGGAGTTCTCGTCCTCAAGCGGGGCGAGGTGCTTGAGGCCCTCGATGATCGTCACGTCGGCGCCGAAGGACTTCCACGCGGAGGCGAACTCCACGCCGATGACACCGCCGCCGAGGATGATCGCGGACTGCGGGACACGGTCCAGGACGAGGGCGTGGTCCGAGGAGATGATGCGGTTGCCGTCGATCTCCAGGCCCGGCAGCGACTTCGGCACGGAGCCGGTCGCCAGCAGGACGTGGCGGCCCTGGATGCGCTGGCCGTTGACGTCGACGGAGGTGGGGGAGGAGAGCCTGCCCTCACCCTCGATGTAGTGCACCTTGCGGGATGCGATCAGACCCTGCAGACCCTTGTACAGGCCCGAGACGACGCCGTCCTTGTACTTGTGGACGGCCGGTACGTCGATGCCCTCGAAGGTGGCCTTGACACCGAACTGCTCGCTCTCGCGGGCCTGGTCGGCGATCTCGCCCGCGTGGAGCAGTGCCTTGGTGGGGATGCAACCTCGGTGCAGGCAGGTGCCGCCGACCTTGTCCTTCTCGATCAGGGCGACGTCCAGACCCAGCTGGGCCCCGCGCAGCGCCGCGGCGTAACCGCCACTACCACCGCCGAGGATCACTAGGTCGAAAACGGTGCTGGCGTCGTTCGCCACGTCACGTCCTCCATGCATGTGCGCCACGCCGGTCGGCGACGACCGGTCGGCGGCTGGTGTCCGGCCGCTCTTTCTTCGGCCCTGTGGTGGGGGCCCTGTCCTGCCGAGCCCATCTTCGCACTTGTCAGCAGCCAACGAGACGCCGGGCCGGGGTGTGAGTCACCACACGCTCACTTGAGAGCAGGGACCGAGGTGACCCACCCAGGGGCGCGGGGAACTGCGCGACCGGCCACAGGCCGTCCCGCAGTCGCCCACGCACCTGAGGCATCGAGCTATGAGGCGAAGAACGTCAGCCCAGATCCCCGGCCGCGGTCAACTCCGCAAGCCGCACAAGCGTCCGCACCGCAGACCCCGTCCCACCCTTGGGCGTGTAACCGAACGCCCCGGACTCGTTGAACGCAGGCCCCGCGATGTCGAGGTGGGCCCAAGTGATCCCCTCACCGACGAACTCGCGCAGGAACAGCCCGGCAACCAGCCCGCCACCCATCCGCTCACCCATGTTCGCGATGTCGGCGGTGGGGGAGTCCATGCCCTTGCGCAGGTGCTCCGGCAACGGCATCGGCCACGACGGCTCACCGACCTCCTCCGCCGCCTCGACAATCGCGGAGCGGAACGCGTCGTCGTTCGCCATCACACCGAACGTCCGGCTCCCGAGCGCCAGAACCATCGCCCCGGTCAGTGTCGCCACGTCCACGATCGCGTCCGGCTTCTCCGCCGACGCCGCCCACAGCGCGTCCGCGAGGACGAGGCGGCCCTCGGCGTCCGTGTTGAGGACCTCGACGGTCTTGCCGCTGAACATGCGCAGCACGTCACCGGGACGGGTCGCGGACCCGGACGGCATGTTCTCGGCGAGCGCCAGCCAGCCGGTCACATTGACCTCAAGGCCCAGGCGGGCGGCGACGACGACGGCGGCGAACACGGCGGCCGCACCGCTCATGTCGCACTTCATCGTCTCGTTGTGCCCGGCCGGCTTGAGCGAGATGCCGCCCGAGTCGTACGTGATGCCCTTGCCGACGAACGCGAGGTGCTTGGTGGCGTCGGCGTGCGTGTACGACAGCTTCACCAGGCGCGGACCGGCCGCGGAACCGGCGCCGACGCCGAGGATGCCGCCGTAGCCGCCCTTCTCCAGTGCCTTCTCGTCGAGCACCTGCACCTTGATGCCGTGCTCCTTCGCCGCGGTCTG
Source organism: Streptomyces sp. NPDC058469 (assembly GCF_042721125.1). NCBI lineage: Bacteria > Bacillati > Actinomycetota > Actinomycetes > Kitasatosporales > Streptomycetaceae > Streptomyces > Streptomyces sp. NPDC058469. Next base: position 46,224 of record NZ_JBHXME010000073.1, on the reverse strand, counting down.
CGCGACGGCGGCGAAGGCCTCGGGGTCGAGGTCGTTCGGCGGGGTGTTGATCAGGTCGCGGGCGCGGTTGAGCTCCTCGGTGACCGCGAGCGCACGCTCCACGGCCGCCTTGTACTCCTTGTCGCGCGGCTTGCCGCCGAGCAGGGCGACCTCGGCGAGGGGGGCCTTGCCGTTGCCCTTCGCGTCCTTGCCGTTGCCCTTGTACGCGTCGAAGGAGTACGCGCCGAGCAGCGCGCCCTCGGCGATCGCGCCGGCGTCGGCGGCGTCGGTGAGGGGGAGCGCGAAGGCGGCCTTCTTGGCGCCGGTGAGTGCGCGGGCGGCGACGCCGGCGGCCCGGCGCAGCGCCTCGGCGTCGTACGCCTCGCCGTCCTCGGGCTCCGTGCCGAGTCCCACCGCGAGCACGAGCGGTGCCTTGAAGCCGGCCGGTGCGGGCAGCTTCGTGATCTCGCCCTCGGCACCGGAGGCGCCCAGGGTCTCCAGGACGCCGGCGAGCCTGCCGTCGTACGCCTTGTCCACGGCGTCGGCGCCCGGTGCGACGACCGGGCCCTTGCCGCCCTTGCCGACACCGATCACGATCGCGTCGGCCCGCAGGCCGGGCGCCGCGGCGGTGCTGAGAGTGAGAGCAGTCACAGTGGTGAATTCTCGCTTCCGATGTGGAGTTGCTGTGGTCGAGCGGTGTGGGTCGACCGGGCCCGACAGCCGACCCTATTTCCGACCTGCGGCGGCGGTGGACATAGGGGGCCGGTGAGTGCCCAGGACGAGCGTACGCGCGTGTGCGTGATGGCTCATTCCCGCGGGGCCACGGAAAGGGCGGCGGGGCCGGCACCCGTCGGCGGCGGCGTGGCCACTTCTCGATCCTCACCCTGGATGCCCTGCGCCACACTCGTGAGGTTCATGTGGGCGACATGCTCATCGATTTGCATGATTTCCACGGATCCTCCGCGGGACGACCACAGGGAGGATCGCTTGCGGGAGGGACGACATGGCGCACAGAACGCGCGGATGGAGATCCGGGGCCGCTGTACTGGCGGCCGCAGGACTGCTGGTGCTGGGCCTGGAGGCGCCCGGCGCGTCGGCCGCCGACGAGCCTCGCATCGATCTCAAGGTACTGGTGGTGGACAACGGCGACAGCCCCGTCGAGGCCATCGCCGCCCAGCTGAAGAGCGAGGGCATTCCGTACACGACTGTGAACCTGAACGACTCGGGCCGCCCCACGGTCGACGCGGCCTTCCTCAGCGACACGGTCGACGGCACACCCCGCGCCAAGTACCAGGGCGTCGTCCTGCCGAACGAGGCGCCGTTCGGGACCAGTTCGGCGGAACAGACCGCACTGGACGCCTACGAGACGACGTACGGCATCCCTCAGGTCGACGCCTACACGTGGGCGCACCCGGAGGTCGGTCTGGACTACGCCGCCTACACCGGGGCACTCGACGGGCATGAGGCAGATGTCACGGCCGACGGCAAGGCGGGCTCTTTCGGCTATCTTGACGGGCCGCTCACATTCGAGGACAACTCCTCGTCCGTGCAGGAGAGTTACGGCTTCGTGGCCACGCCCAGGACCGGTTTCACGAGCTACGTCGACACCGCCGTACCCGGCGGTACCGGGCGCGGCAGCCTGGTCGGCGAGTACGCGCACGACGGGCGCCGCGAACTGGTGCTGACCTTCGCCTACAACCAATACCAGCAGCAGTTCCGGGTGTTGGCGCGCGGCATCGTCGAATGGCTGACTCAGGGCGTGCACCTGGGCCAGGCGCGCAATTATTTCTCCGTGCATGTCGACGACGTCTTCGCGCCCGACGACCGCTGGGACACCACGCTCAACTGCACGCCGGGCGACTACGACTGCGCGGCGGGCGAGGTCTCGACGGCCACGCCGATCCGGATGACCGCGGCCGACGCGGTGTACGCGGCCCAGTGGGAGCAGGACCACGGGTTCACCTTCGACCTGGCCTTCAACGCGGGCCTGGGCGAGGACTGGAAGAGCGAGAACGGCGGCACGGACGCCCTCACCGACCAACTCCTCGCCGACAAGGCCGACTTCCGCTGGATCAACCACACGTACACGCACGAATTCCTCGGCTGCGTCCAGGACGTGACGACCGTGCCCTGGACCTGCGCGAAGAACGCGGACGGCACGACCCAGTACATGAGCCGGGCCGACATCTCCGCGGAGATCGCCAACGACTACAACTGGGCGCTGGCGAACGGACTTCCGGTCGAGCGGGACGAGCTGGTCACCGGTGAGCACTCGGGTCTGAAGACGCTGCCGCAGCAGCCCGACGACAACCCGAACCTGGCCGGCGCCCTCGCCGACAACGGCATCACGTGGACGGGCTCCGACCACTCCCGCGAGAGCGACCAGCGGGCCGTCGGCGACGCGCTCACCGTGCCGCGCTATCCGATGAACGTGTACTACAACGCGGGCACCAAGGCCGAGATGGCCGACGAGTACAACTGGATCTACACCTCCACGGCCGACGGCGGCAGCGGTGTCTGCGAGAACAACCCCAACTCCACCTGCCTGTCAGCACCGTTGGACACCGCCACCGGCTACGACGACTACATCGTCCCGCAGGAGGTGGCCACCGACCTCGGTCACGCCATCAGCAACGACCCGCTCCCGCACTACGCGCACCAGTCCAACCTGGCCGAGGACCGCGTCCTCTACCCGGTCCTGGACAAGGTGCTCGCCGGATACCAGGCGCTGTTCGCCGACAACACCCCGCTGGAGAACCTGCGGGAGAGCGCGATCGGCACCGAACTGCGCAGCCGCGCCGCCTGGCAGACCGCCGTCACGAACGGCTCCGTCGAGGCGTACCGCGTAGGCACCACCGTCACCGTCAACGCCCCCACAGGGATCCAGATCCCGTTGACCGCACCCGAAGGGACCACCAAGCAACTCCTGCTCGGCACCACCGCGTTCGGGACGCCGTACGCGGGAGAGCGCTCGGCCTGGACCACGCCGGAGCTTGCGCAGACCGCTCTCACGCTGAACCTGCCCGCCTGACCCCACGACAGCGCAGCGCAGCCAGCCATCACGCGCACCCCGGCCACCACAGACCGGCCGGGGTGCGCGCCAGAGCCGTCAACAAGTTCCGCAGGGGGGAACTCCGCATGATGCGCACCGGCCGTCATGTCACCATGCTGACCGAAGGCACCTATCCGCACGTCCACGGCGGGGTCAGCACCTGGTGCGACCAGCTCGTCAAGGGCATGCCCGAGGTCGACTTCCACGTCCTGTCCCTCACCGGCAGCGGTCGCGAACCCGTGACCTGGGAGCTGCCGCCCAACGTCTACCGGCACACGTCCGTGCCGACCTGGGGCCCGCGCCCCGGCCGCAAACGCGGACTGTACGGCGCCGCCCGCCGCCGCTTCGTCGACTCCTACGAGCGGTTCCTGCTCTCCTTCCTCGACCCCGAGGCCCACTGCGACTTCGGCGAGAGCCTCTACGACCTGGCCCGACTCGCCCGCGACGGACGCCTGTCGGCGGCCCTGCGCACCGAGACGGCGCTGCGCTCGCTGATGTGGATCTGGACGATGCCGCATCTGGCAACAGCCGCCGCCCGCCCCACAGTTCACGACGCGCTCACCGCGACGGACCTGCTGGAACACGCACTTCGCCCGCTCGGCGTCCGCATCCCCGAGGACTGCGTCGCGCACGCCGTCAGCAGCGGCCTGGCGACCCTGCCCGCACTCGCCGCCAAGAAGCTCGACGGAGTGCCCTTCCTCCTCACCGAGCACGGCATCTACCTGCGCGAGCGCTACCTCGGCTACCGCCGCGACGGCCAGCGCTGGCCCGTGAAGGCGTTCATGCTCGGCTTCTACCGCGAACTGAACTCCCACGGCTACAAGGCCGCCGACCTGATCACCCCGTGCAACCAGTACAACCGCCGCTGGGAGGAGCGCGGCGGTGCCGACGCCGACAAGATCCGCACGGTCTACAACGGCGTCGACCCGGCCGCCTTCCCGCACGCGGGCCCCGAACCGGAGATCCCCACGCTCTCCTGGTGCGGCCGCGTCGACCCCATCAAAGACCTTGAAACACTTCTACGCGCGTATGCGGCCGTGCGCGCCGAGATGCCCGAGACCAGGCTGCGCCTGTTCGGCCCCGTCCCGGCCGGCGGCGAGGCCTACCGCACCAAACTGGAGAAGCTCGCCGCCGAGTTGGGCGTCACCGACGGGGTCACCTTCGAGGGCCGCATCAGCGAGGTGTGGCGCGCGTACGCGGCCGGTCACGTCGTCATGCTGTCGTCGATCTCCGAGGGCTTCCCGTTCTCCATCATCGAGGCCATGTCCTGCGGCCGTACGACCGTCTCGACCGATGTCGGGGGAGTGAGCGAGGCCGTCGGCGACACCGGTCTCGTGGTGCCGCCGCGCGAGCCGGAGAAGATGGCCGCCGCCGCTCTCACACTCCTCCGGGACGACGAACGGCGCCTGGAATTGGGCGAGTTGTCCCGGCAGAGGGTTATCGAGCGCTTCACGTTGCGTCGCTCGGTGGACAATTTCCGGACTATTTACCAGGAGCTCGCGGGCCGCCCCGAGGTGTACGAGCCCACGGTCGAGACCGTCGCCGACTGGACCGCCGAGCTGCGCGATCCGTGGTACAAGGCGGTCGCCACGGACGGGACCGACTGGTGACCGGTTCCATCTGGCTGCCACCGGGCGCGAGTTCGGACACCCTCCCCGGCGTTCCCAAGCAACGCCCCTCGCCGAGCTGGGCCGAGCCCGACCCGATCGACGAACTCGCCGAGCGCCTCGACGAGTTCGTCGCCGCGGCCGTGCACCCCGACGAGATCGCCGCACTCCTGGAGTCCGACGGCATGTCGGACGACCAGATACGCGAGCGGTACGGCGTCAAGAACTCCTTCGCCTTGGCCGAGGAGTTGTACGAACGCGTCGACCGCCGCTTCCCCGAACCCGACGGCCCCGTCCACGACCCCTGGCAAGTAGGCCTGCTCGGCTGCCTGTTGCGCGGAGTCGTCTTCGCCCTCCCGGGCTTCGGCTACGTCCTGGGGGCACCCCTGCTGGCGGGCCGCCCCGAGTCCTTCGGCCTCCCGTCGGGCACCCTCCCCCTGCTGGCCGGCGCCCTGGTCGGCTGGACCTGGAACCAGGGCCTGGCCCACCGGGCCTACTCCTGGCTCGGGTTGGGCGACAAACCGGCAGCCCGCCACAGCCTCCTGATCGGGGCACCCCTGGGCGCCCTCCTGGGCGCCGCGGTCGCCCTGGCAGCAGCGGGCACCGCCCACCCGGCGGCCGTAGCCTTCGCCGCAGGCCAGTCCTGCTACCTGGGCGCGGCTACGGTCCTGCTGGTCATGGGCCGCGAACGGGCGTTGCTGGCAACGCTGTTGCCGATGACGGCGGGCGCGGTGGTAGCCATGGCCCACGAGATCCCGGATGCGGCACGCCTGGCCCTATTGCTGGGTTCCCTATTGGCGGTAGTAACACTGGCGTTGCTCGAAGTGCTGCCCGGCGGACTTGCCGTTAAGGCGCGCGGGGCTGTATTTGATTTGCGGCTACCGCCGCGTGAGCGCGCTCAGCCACAACGCACCCGCAGCCAAAAAACAACAATGTCCCCCCGACTCACAGCATCCCTACCGTTCGCCCTGTTCGGCTTCAGCAGCGGCGCCCTAGTCCTCTACGCAGCCCTAGGAGACATCCTCGCCGGCCAAACCCACAGCGCAGCCGCAGCCCCAGCCGCAGTAGCCCTAACCCTGAGCATGGGCCCAGCAGAGTGGCTGCTCTACCGCTTCCGCAGCGGCAGCCTCACAGGCCTACGCAACAGCCGCACTCCCAAGGCCTTCTGGCGCACAACAGGCCAAACCCTCACCCTGTGCCTGACCACTTACCTCGCCGCCCTGACGGCGCTCACCCTCCTCGCCACCACCCTCTGGCCCCACACCCCCGGCATCAACGCCGTGAGCCTCACCGCCCTGCTCCTCCTGGGCATGGTCCTGTGGACAGGCCTGCTCCTGCAGTCCTTCGGCGCGGTCATAGGCGCAGCGGCGATTTGCTGCGCGGCGGCAGTGGCCCAGACCCTGGCCCTCCTCACCCACGCGGCAGGCCCGCACTGGATCGCCCTGTTCGTGAACGGCACCGCGGCGCTGGTCCAAGCGGCCCTGGTCTGCGGCCTGTTGGGCAGGGTAACGGCACACCGATGAGCCGACTGCTGGTCCCGTACTACGAACACCCCACCGTCCGCCCCGCAGAGTGGGCCGCGATCGTGGCGGCGGCCCCCCGCCTCTACGGCGTGGTCCTCAACCCGGCCAGCGGCCCCGGCGAAGCCCCCGACCCCGCCTTCGCCGAGGTGGCGGCCCAACTCCGCGCGGCGGACGTCAGGTTGATCGGCTACACGGACACGGACTACGGCCGACGCCCATACACGGACGTGGTCGAGGACCTGACCCACTACCACGACTGGTACGGCGCGGACGGAGCCTTCCTGGACCAAGTGGCAGCCGGCCAGGCCGAGTTCAGGCACTACCAACGCATCGCCACCGCGGCCTGGGGCACCGGCTGCGGCACGCTCGTGCTGAACCACGGCACGACCCCCCACCCGTCGTACGCCCGCATAGCGGACGTCCTCGTGACCTTCGAGGGCAACTGGACGACGTACCGCCGACTACCGCCCCAGTCCTGGCGCGGCACAACGGGAATCCACTTCGGCCACCTCGTCTACGGAGTCCCGCCCGAGGTCGACTTCGAGGCGGAGGCCCGCGCCCGGGGGGCCTCGGTGCACTGCGCGGTACCGGGCATGGGTGATCATCCTTGGGGTACCTTGCCCCACACCCTGGAGCCTTTTCCGTGAGACGCCCCACCCCGCTGCCGGCCCTGCTTCTGCTCCTGCTGCTCGCGGGCTGCACCTCCACCCCCGACGACAAGCCGTCCCCCACACCGGACGCCACACCGACCGGCACCCGCTGGCAACCCCGCCCCGGCGTCGCCTGGCAGTGGCAGCTCAGCGGACGCCTGGACATCTCCGTCGACGTCCCGGTCTACGACATCGACGGCTTCGACCACTCCAAGGCGACGGTGACCGCGCTGCACGACAAGGGCCGCAAGGTCATCTGCTACATCTCGACCGGTGCCTGGGAGGACTTCCGCCCGGACGCCAAGAAGTTCCCCAAGTCGGTACTGGGCAAGGGCAACGGCTGGAAGGGCGAACGTTGGCTCGACATCCGCCGTACGGACGTGCTGGAGCCGTTGATGGCGGCCCGCCTCGACATGTGCCGCGACAAGGGCTTCGACGCGGTGGAGCCCGACAACATGGACGGCTACCAGAACGACACCGGCTTCCCCCTCAAGCCCGCCGACCAACTCCGCTACAACCGCCTCATCGCCAAGCTGGCCCACGCCCGGGGCATGGCCGTCGGCCTGAAGAACGACCTCGACCAAATCCCCGCCCTGGTAAGGGACTTCGACTTCGCGGTCAACGAACAGTGCGCCCAGTACGGCGAATGCGACACCCTGACCCCGTTCATCAAGGCCGGCAAGGCGGTCTTCCACGTCGAGTACGAACTCCCGACCAGCCGCTTCTGCGCTGACTCCCGCCGCTTGAAGCTGAGTTCACTGGAGAAGAAGTACGAACTGGGGGCATGGCGCCGGTCCTGTTAAAACAAGCCTGAGAGCAGCCCACTTAGGGGCGCGGGGAACTGCGCGACCAGCCACGACGATCCGGCACTTACCCACCAAGTGAAAGCACCACGAACGCAGCCGTAGCCGCACTCTCCGCAAGCCCCCCGAACACGTCCCCCGTAACCCCACCAAACCGCCGCCGACAGTGCCGCAGAAGAAACTCAGCGACAACCAGGGCCACAACAAACGCGGGGCCGATCGCATAGATCCCCAGAGCCACCCCGCACGCCCAACCCACGACCACGACCGCCACCCCCAGGCCCAGCGCCCAGCGAACCGGCACAACCCCCGCAACCGCCGCCCCCAACCCCTCCGGCCGAGCCGCAGGCACCCCCGCCCGCGCGGCCAGCGTCAGCGCCAGCCGGGCAGCGATCCCCGAGACGACCGCCGCGACCGCACCCCGAGCCCACGAGTCGTCGTAGAGCTGAGAGAGCGCGGCCACCTGAGCCAGCAGCACGAAAACGAGAGCGAGCACCCCGAACGGCCCGATGTCCGACTGCTTCATGATCCGCAGCGCGTCCTCCGCAGGCTTCCCGCTACCAAGCCCATCGGCGGTGTCCGCAAGCCCATCCAGATGCAGCCCCCGGGTGAGAACGGCAGGCACGGCAACGCTGGCAACGGCGGCGAGCAACGGCCCCGCACCCAGAAACAGGAGCAGCAGCCCAAGCCCGGCAGCACAGCCGCCGACGACCACCCCGACGCCCGGGGCCACCAGCATTCCGGCGCGCGCGGCCTCCCGGTCCCAGCGGGTCACCGTGACCGGAAGGACGGTCAGGGTGCCGAACGCGAAGCGGAGGCCGTCGAGGGGCGAGGTCTTGGACACCGGCGCAGGTTACCCGGCGGTCGAGAGGGCGGTCCCCGCAGCCCTGGCTAAAGTGCCCATATGGGACATTGGCTGCACCGCAACATCGTCGAGCCGGGCAAACTGCCGCTGCTCCTCGCGCTCACCGCCTTCGTCCTGACGTTCCTCATCACCCGGGTCATCACCCGGCTGATCCGCGCGGGCAAGGGCCCCTTCGGCAACATCAAGGCGGGCGAGGTGCACATCCACCACGTCGTCCCGGGCGTGGTCCTCACGGTGATCGGCGGCTTCGGCGCGGTGGCCAGCACGCGCTACGGCGTCGGATCGGCCCTGTTCGCGATCGTCTTCGGCATGGGTGCGGGCCTGGTGCTGGACGAGTTCGCGCTGATCCTCTACCTCGACGACGTGTACTGGACCGAGGCGGGCCGCAAGAGCGTGGAGGCGGTGGTGCTCACCGCGGCCCTGGTCGGCTTCGTCCTCGCCGGCTTCTCACCGTTCGGCGTCAACGACCTCACCGACTCCGAACTCCACGACCGCGCGAGCGTGATCGTCAGCGTCGCGGTGAACTTCCTGTTCTCCCTCATCGCGCTGAGCAAGGGCAAGGCCCGCACGGCGGTCTTCGGCGTCCTGGTCCCGCTGGTCGCCGTCGTCGGCGCGATCCGCCTCGCCCGCCCGGGTTCCCCCTGGGCCAAGCGCTTCTACCGCAAGCGCCGCCACCGGGCCCGAGCCCGCTCCACCCTCCGCGCCTACCACCACGACCGCCGCTGGGCGGGCCCGCGCCGCGTCGTCCAGGACTGGCTCGGCGGGAAACCGGATCCGGAACCGGTACGGATTCCCGGGCGCCCGTGAGGACACCCCGCCCCGCCCCACTCACCTGACCCCTCGCCCCGCCTGCCTGACCCCCAGCCTGCGGTGCCGCAGTGCCGAAACCAGGCACAGCAACCCCACCGCGATGATCGCCGCCAGATGCTCCTTGCCCGCGAGGTTGCCCTTCAGCATCACCTCGATCGCTATCGCCGCGGTCACCGCGAGGGCGGTCACGTACGCGCCGTAGCGCCACGCGACGAACACCGCGAGGCCGACCACCGCCGCCGAGGGACCGGTGTCCACGACCAGCCGGTCCGAGCTGGGCAGTCCGAACAGGTTGTCGAAGCCGAGCCAGATGCCGAGGCGGGCGTAGAGCGTGCCGGCGAGGGTCGCGGCGTAGGCGATGACCAGGGTGCGCCAGCGGCCGAGGCAGATCTCCGCGATGCCGAACACGAAGAGGATCTGGGCCAGGGCGCCCCACACGGGGAGGTCCAGCGCCGGGACGAAGAGGGACAGCGGGGTGCGGAGGAGAGCCGGCCACAGCGGGTCCACGGCCCGCACCGCGCCCGTGTCCTGCACGAACCGGTAGCCCCACGACTGGTTCTGCACGAAGTGCAGCACCGCCGTCAGGGCCACCGCCCCGAGCGTCATCGGGACCGCCCGCCAACGCCGCTTCAGCAGCGGCTCGCGCACGGTGACGTAGAGCAGTCCCCATTCGGCGCGGGCCCAGCGGGCGAGGCGGTTCACCTGTGCGTCTCCAGGTGCTTGCGGTGCAGCCACTTCGGCAGTCCCGGCGCTTCCAGGAACCCTTCCGCGCGCGCCGCCGCGAGGCCGATGCGCAGCAGGTCCGCGCTCTTCTCGAAGAGCAGGAACCGGGGTTCCCAGATGGGCCGGTACTTGGCGTTGGCGCGGTACAGCGACTCGATCTGCCACCAGCGCGAGAAGAAGCTGAGGAGTGACCTCCACAGCCGCAGCACCGGCCCGGCGCCGATCCGCGCCCCCCGTTCGAAGACCGAGCGGAACATGGCGAAGTTGAGCGAGACCTGGGTGATGCCGATCTCCTGGGCGCGGCGCAGGAGTTCGATCACCATGAACTCCATCAGCCCGTTGTCGGAGTCGCGGTCCCGGCGCATCAGGTCGAGGGACAGCCCGTGCGGGCCCCACGGCACGAAGGACAGCACCGCCCTCAACTCGCCCTCCCCGTCGGTGCATTCGAGCATCACGCACTGCCCGTCGTCGGGGTCCCCGAGCCGCCCGAGCGCCATGCTGAAGCCGCGCTCGGTGGCCCCGTCCCGCCAGTCGTCCGCACGCTTCAGCAGGTACGCCATCTCCTTGGCCGGGATGTCCTCGTGCCGCCGGATCCGCACGGTGTACCCGGCCCGCTTCACCCGGTTGAAGGCCTGCCGTACGGTCCGCATGGCCCGTCCTTCGAGGGTGAACTCGGCTACCTCGACGAGGGCTTCGTCCCCGAGTTCGAGGGCGTCGAGCCCGTGCCGCGCGTAGACGGTGCCCGCCTCCTCGCTCGCGCCCATGACAGCCGGAATCCATCCGTGAGCCCGCGCCTCCGCCAGCCACGGCTCGATCGCGCCGGGCCACGCCTCCGGGTCGCCGATGGGGTCACCGGAGGCGAGCGACACCCCGCCCACCACCCGGTACGCGACGGCCGCCTTTCCGGTCGGCGACCACACCACGCTCTTCTCCCGGCGCAGCGCGAAGTACCCGAGCGAGTCCCGCTCGCCCTGCCGTTCAAGGAGCGCCCGCAGCTTCTTCTCGTCGTCCTCGGTGAGCGGGTCGACGGCACGCCGCGAGCGGAACGCGGCGTAGAACACGGCGAGGACCAGGACCGTACTGAGCACGTTGATGGCGACGTTGGCCCAGTTCGGGGTCCAGATGCCGGGGAAGCGATTCTCCGGCGCGGCGATGGACACCAGCCGGAACGCGCCGTAGCGCCAGCGCTCCAGGAACGTCGAACGGGACGCGTCGTGCGCCTGGTTGGTGACCGTCACCAGCAGCGCGGCCAGCAGTGAGGCGGCCGGCGTTCCGCCGACGGCGACGACGGCGGCCAGCCGGGGGTTGGACCGGTCGCCCTTGGCGTAGAACTCCCGCCGCCCGACCAGCAGCGCGGCGACGAAGGCGGCCGTCAGCACCAGGGAGATCCAGTTCTGCGGGTACCGGCGGATCTCCTGGAACGACATGGCGAACCCGAACAGCGCCAGGAACAGCCCGCTGACCACCAGGTTCAGAATCCACGCGGCCCGTTTGCGGCGCCGCATGGTGATGGCGAGGAACGCCGTGAACACCCCGGACGCGAAACCGGCCGTCAGCAGATAGGGCGTGAAGAAGTTCTCCTGGTTGTGCCGTCGTACGTCCTGCCCCAGCGAAACCCACGCCGCGCTGAGGAAGTTGATGAACGCGACGGCCCGCAGATACCAGACGGCGAAGGCCGCGGCCCGCCGCGAGGCGCCTGAGCTATGACGATCCTGAACGGGCCCGACCCGGACATCTCCCATGAAGGAGGATCATATGGGCGTTGTTGCGGCGAACGGTTCTTATCCGCCGTCGCAACGATCACGCCCAGGTCACTCCTCGGGCTCCTCACCCCTGGCCGACCGACTTGTCGACCCCGGCCGGCGCCCGTATGTCGACCGGCTTCTCGGTCCCGGTCGGGTTCTCGGTCGGCTGCTACGCGTCGGTCGGCTTCTCGGCCGCGGCCGGGGCGTCGGCCTTCTCCGGACTCACGGCTGCTTCCGGCTCCGCGGCCTGGTCCGGTTCAGCGGCCTGTTCCGACCCCGCCGCCTTCTCTGGCTCCGCGGCCTTCTCCAACCCTGCGGCCCGCTCCGGCTCGGCCGCCGCTTCAGGCGCTACGGAAGGCTCCGCCGACTCTTCCGCCTCCGCCGACACTCCCTCCGCCTCCGCCAACTCCTCCGGCTTCAGCGGGAGTTCGGCCGCGAGCGCCGCCGCGGCCTGCACCAGCGGCAGCGCGAGCAGCGCGCCCGCGCCCTCCCCGACGGTCACGCCGTGGTCGAGCAGCGGCTCCAGGGCCATCCGGTCCAGCGCCTTCGCCTGCCCCGGCTCCCCGCTGTTCTGCCCGGCGAGCCACCAGTCCGGCGCCCGGAACGCGACCCGCTGACCCACCAGCGCGCACGCGGCGGCCACCACCCCGTCCAGGATGACCGGCAGCTTCCGTACGGCACTCTGCAGCAGGAACCCGGTCATCGCGGCGAGGTCGGCGCCGCCCACCGTCGCCAGTAGCTGCAATTGGTCCCCGAGCACGGGCCGGGCCCGCCGCAGCGCGTCCCGGATCGCCGCGCACTTGCGCATCCACGCCAGGTCGTCGATCGCGAGCCCGCCCCGCCCGGTGACCACCGACGCGTCGGTCCCGCACAGTGCGGCGATCAGCACGGAGGCCGGTGTGGTGCCGCCGACGCTCACATCGCCGAGGACCACCAGATCCGTACCGGAGTCGGCCTCCTCGTCGGCGACGGCGACGCCGGCGTTGAACGCGGCCTCCGCCTCCTCCAGCGTCAGCGCGTCCTCGATGTCGATGCGCCCGCTGCCCCGCCGTACGCGGTGCTTCACGACCTCGTCCGGCAGTGAGCCGGGCTCGCAGTCCAGGGCCATGTCCACGATCCGCACCGGCACCCCGAGCCGCCGGGCGAGCACCGCCGCCGGGCTGCCGCCCTCCAGCACCGACCGCACCAACTCCCCGGCGCTGCCCGCCGGTCGGGCCGACACACCGAGTTCGGCGATCCCGTGGTCGCCCGCGAACAACACCACACGCGGCCGTTCGACCGGCCGCACCGGTACGACGCCCTGTGCCGCCGCCAGCCACTCACCCAGGTCGTCGAGCCGGCCCAGCGACCCGGGCGGCACGATCTGACGTTCGCGGCGCGCCTCGGCGTCACGGCGCACACCGCCGTCGGGGCGCTCGATCAGATCGGTGAAGTCGTCGAGATTAAGCGAGCTCATTCGCCGAACAGTACCGGCAGCGATCGAACGCGACAGCGCCACATGGCCACCACGCGCCCCCGACGTCCTTGCCCCCAAGATCGAGATCCCGTACGTATCGTTTTGCACCGTATTGTCGTACGTCTCCGGGAGCCGCCCATGAACAGCCTGCGCACCCGCGTCAGCACGCGCGTCAGCACCCTCGACGCGCGCCGCCGCCACCGCGCGCTGGCCCGCGCGATCCTGCGGCTCCTCCCGGAACCGGAGAGCTGGCTCGACGTCGGCACGGGCGACGCCCACTTCCCGGAGACGGCGAAGGACCTCTTCCCGTACACGTCCTTCGACGGCCTCGACCCCACCCCCCGAGTCGTCCGGGCCCGCGCGGCCGAACGCATCGAGGAGGCCTATGCCGGCCACCTCACGGACCCGCACATCACGACCGCCCTCCAGGCCCGCTACGACGTCGTGACCCTCCTGCGCGACCGCTCACCGGCCCCCGACCCCGACGCCGAACTCCGCGCCGCCCTCACCGTCCTGCGCCCCGGCGGTCTCCTCCTCCTGGAAGGCCGCCCGGACGACCTGCGCACCCAACTGGAGCCCCACGACTGCGAGTTCGTCACGGAAGCCCGCCGGGTCCCGGACCGCTTCCCGCCCCCACAACGCCTGATCGCCCGCAGAAAACGGCAGCCCTAGCCGCGCAGCGCGAGCGCCTGCCCCGCCACCACCAGCAACACGTGCTCGCACTCACCGGCGATCGCGGCGTTCAACCGCCCGAGCTCGTCCCGGTACCGGCGCCCGGACGCGGTCGCCGGCACGATCCCCGAGCCCACCTCGTTGGACACGGCGACCAGGGTCCGCCGGGTCGAGCGCACGGCGGCCGTCAACTCCCGTACGCGCACCCGGAGTTGCTTCTCCCCGCCGTCCCCCCACTCCGTGTCGTCCCACGCCCCCACGGAGTCCATGGCGTCCGTCAGCCACAGCGACAGACAGTCGATGAGCAACGGCGGCCCGTCCTGGTCCAGCAACGGCACCAGATCGCAGGTCTCCGCCGTACGCCACGACCCCGGCCGCCGCTCCCGGTGCGCGGAGACCCGGGCGGACCACTCGGTGTCCCCGTTGCGCGAGCCGCCCGTGGCGACATACAGCACATCGGGAAAGGCCTCCAGCCGCCGCTCCGCCTCGACGGACTTCCCGGACCGCGCCCCGCCCAGCACCAGCGTCCGCCGCGGCACATCGGGCACGTCCTCGTACACCCCCACGGTCAACGTCGTCCCGTCCGGCACGGCCCGCGCCCCCACGGCCGCCAGCCGCCGCGCCGACTCGGCCCCCGGCGGCACATCGTGATCGAGATGTACGGCGATGACGTCGGTGGCGGGCCCCATCGCCCCCACCGCCCGCAGCTTGGCCAGAGCGTGCGGCCGCCCCACCACATCGGCGAGCACCATGTCGTACGACGCGACGGCCCCTTCCTCAAGCCCGGCCGGCGCGCCCCCCGGCGGCAGATACAGCACCCGCTGCCCGTCGGGCCCGGTGACGGCGTACCCGGTACCGGGCGTGTCCATCGCCACCGCCCGCACCCGGTGCCCCGTCAACAGCGCCAGCTCCCGCCCGTCCGGCACCCGCCCCGGCTGCGGCAGCCCCGCCGGCACCTCCACCGGGGGCCCGTCGTGCGGATGCGACAACAGCACCTGCCGCACACCCCCGAGCGAATGCCCCGCCCGCGCCGCGGCGAAGGCCGCCCCGGGCGTCAGATCGAGCAACAGCGTCCCGTCCACGAGCACCGCCGTGGCCGCCCGGGCATCCACCCCGAGCGAAAGGGCACAGGCCGCACAGGGACAGTCGAGACGCGGGAGTCCCGCGGGGGCGCCGGTGCCGAGCAGAGTGAGTTCCACGAAGTTGATTTTCGCGCGTCTGACCAGGTCTTGCGCATCGGACTAGGCTTCTCGGCAGAAGCCGGACCAAGATCCGGCTTCTGCTCTGCATGCGCTCAGACTGGGAGGCGTACATGGCGGCATGGATCTGGCGGTTCGAGAAGTCCGACGGGACCGAGGTCGAACCCGCGGTCACGCCGGAGGAGTTCACCACACAGGGCGACGCGGAGTCCTGGCTGGGCGAGGTGTGGAAGGAACTCGTCGCGGGCGGCGCGGACCAGGTGTTCCTCTTCGAGGACGGCACGCAGATCTACGGGCCGATGAGCCTGCACGCCGAGGACGCCAGCCCGTCGTAGGCCAAGCGGGGGCGGCCGGAGAAGCACCGGCCGCCCCCACCTTGTTCCCGGGCCGGGCTACTGCTCGCCCAGCGTCACGTCGGCCTTCTTCGACGCCCCGTTCCGCGAGTACGTCACCGTCGTCTTCTGCCCCGGTTTGTCGGACGCCAGCGCCTCCGACAGCGAGGTGATCGTGGTGATGCCCGTGTCGCCGAGCTTCGTGATGATGTCGCCGGCCCGGATGCCGGCCTTGTCGGCAGCGCCGTCGTTCTTCACGGCGACCACGGCGACCCCGGCCGCACGGTAACTGCCGTCGACGACCGTACGGCCGGTGATGCCGAGCGCGGCCCGGCCCGAGTCGGTGACCTTGCCGTCCTTCACGATCTGGTCGGCGACCGTCTTCACCATCGAGGACGGGATCGCGAACCCGATACCGGGCGCCGCACTGCCCCCGAGGTCCGGATCGGTGGCGGCGAGGGTCGGGATACCGATGACCTGCCCGTTCAAATTCACCAGTGCACCCCCGCTGTTGCCGGGGTTGATCGCGGCCGAGGTCTGCACCATGTTGGCGATGGTCGCGCCCGTACCGCCCCCGGTGCTGCCCTCGCTGACGGTCCGTCCGGTCGCCGACACGATGCCCTGCGTCACGCTGGACGACAGTCCCAGTGGCGAGCCCATGGCGAGGACGATCTGCCCCACCTCGACCTTGGAGGAGTCCGCGAAGGTCGCCGCCTTCAGCCCGGCCGGCATCTTGTCCAGCTTGACGACGGCCAGGTCCTGCTCGGGATACGAGTACACGAGCTTGGCGGTGAGCACGTCCTCGCTGTTCGCGGTGGTCACCTTGAACGTCTTCTCGTTCCCGACGACGTGCGCGTTGGTGACGATGTGCCCCTGGTCGTCGTACACGACCCCCGACCCCAGATCGCTGCTGGCCTGGATCTGCACGACCGACGGCAGGACCTCCTTGATCACCTTCAGGTAGTCGTTCTGCAGATCGTCACTCGACATCGGTACGGCGGCCTCGGCGGCCTGCGTGGTCGAGCCGTCCTTCTTCGAGGAGGCCGACGACGACGCGGACGACGCGGACCCGGAGTCGGAACATCCGGCGACCAGCGCGAGCGAACAGGCGAGACCGGCGAGCAGAGCGACCGGCCGCAGGGCACGGGGACGAGCGCGGGTACGGGAGAAGTCCATACCGCGAGTGTCTCTTTGGGGTGAATATCCGGCTTGTACTGCTGACCCGAACGGGCCCCTCGGCGGGGCGCGCTCAGCCCCGCACGCCGCACAGATGCAGCAGCGCGGCCACCGCCCGGTACGGATCGGTCCGCCCGGCCCGCTCCTCGGCGGCCAGCAGCGGCTCGACGTCCGTCGGGATCTCGGCCCCTTCCGGAGCCGTGTCGGTGAAGACCCGCACGCCGTACCAGGACTGCAACGGCGCCCCGATCCCCGCCAGCGTCGCCGTCAGGGTGTCCAGCCGGTCCGCCCGCGCGTCGACGCCGAGCCGGTTGCGGTACGCGGCCGAGTCGAACGCGGCCGACGCCGACGCCCAGTCCCAGGACAACCCGGGCCGCATGGCCAACGCGTCGGCGTTCCGTACGAGAAGAGACAGGAGACCGCCCGGCGCCAGCATCCGGGCAAGCCCCGCGAGCAGCGGATCGGGCTCGGACACGTACATGAGCACGCCGTGACAGAGCACGACGTCGAAGCTGCCCGGCAGGAAGTGGACGCCCGTGTCCCGGCCGTCGCCCTCGATGATCCGCACCCGCTCCCGGATGCCCTCGGGCTCGCCGGACAACGCCTCGCGGGCCGCAGCGACCATCTTCGGTTCCTGTTCGAGCCCGGTCACCTGGTGCCCCGCCCGGGCCAGCCGCAGCGCCTGCGTGCCCTGGCCCATCCCGACGTCGAGCACCCGCAGCCGCTGGCCGACCGGATACCGGCCGGCTATCTGCTCGTCGAGCTGCCGGGCCACCAGCTCCTGTCGTACGACATTCCGCAGCCCGCCCAGCCTGCTCAGCCAGGCATCCGCCGCGCCCCCGGAGAAGGAGTCCGCGCTCAGGGCCGCTCTCCGCGCTTGACCTGCGGCTTCGGCAGCCGGAGTCGACGCATCTGGAGGGAGCGCATGAGGGCGTACCAGACCGTGCCCTTCGTGCTCTGGCCCGGGAAGCGCTCGGCGAGCAGCTTGCGCAGCCGGAACGCGCTCCAGAAGGAGTCGACCACGATCAGCACGATCACCACGAGCCACAGCAGCAGCGCGATGTTCTGCAGCGCGGGGATCCGCACCACGCTGAGCACGAGGATCACCACGGCCAGCGGCAGGAAGAACTCGGCGATGTTGATGCGCGAGTCGATGTAGTCGCGCGCGAACTTGCGGACCGCGCCCTTGTCGCGAGCGGGCAGATACTTCTGGTCACCGGTGGCCAGCGCGGTGCGCTGCCTCTCCATCTGCGCACGCCGCTCGTCGCGCTGGCGCTTGGAGGCGTCCTTGCGCGTCATCGAAGTGTTGGCGACGCTGCGGCGCTGAGTCTGGGACTCACTGCGCTTGGGCGTGGGCCGACCCTTCGGGGCCTGAGGGTCTCGGGGCTGCGTGGAGTCGGTCAGCGAGGCCTTGTCGGCGGTCGCGGCCTTCTCTTCCTTGGAACGGCTTCGGAACACAAAACCCAAGGGTAAGGGGTGAAAGGGGTTGGACCCCAGCCCGGTGGGGAACGATCCGGCAACACCAGTCGTCTGTAGGGGGACAGAGGACGTCATCGACGGGTCCTGCCAGGGGAGCACCTACTCCTTACGCCGGAGCAGGACCGCGGTCAGTCGTCCTTGGGGATGACCGCATCCGTCCCCGAACAGTGCGGTAATGGATGCAGGGCCCGTACTGTGGGTTCTGTTGCAGTCGCTGGAGCTGGAGTCCGTCAGAAGGGGGCGCGCGAAGCCCATGAGCGGTGTCATGAAGCGTATGGGGATGATCTTCCGCGCGAAGGCGAACAAGGCCCTTGACCGGGCCGAGGACCCGCGCGAAACCCTCGATTACTCGTATCAGAAGCAGCTGGAGCTGCTTCAGAAGGTGCGCCGGGGTGTGGCCGACGTCGCCACGTCCCGCAAGCGTCTGGAGCTCCAGCTCAACCAGCTGCAGTCGCAGTCCTCGAAGCTGGAGGACCAGGGCCGCAAGGCGCTCGCCCTCGGCCGCGAGGACCTGGCCCGCGAGGCGCTCTCGCGCCGCGCCGCGCTCCAGCAGCAGGTGACCGACCTGGAGACGCAGCACACGACGCTCCAGGGCGAGGAGGAGAAGCTCACCCTCGCGGCCCAGCGCCTCCAGGCCAAGGTGGACGCCTTCCGTACGAAGAAGGAGACCATCAAGGCCACGTACACGGCGGCCCAGGCACAGACCCGGATCGGCGAGGCGTTCAGCGGCATCTCCGAGGAGATGGGCGACGTGGGCCTCGCGATCCAGCGGGCCGAGGACAAGACCCAGCAGCTCCAGGCCCGCGCCGGCGCGATCGACGAGCTCCTCGCCTCCGGTGCCCTGGACGACCCGACCGGCATGGCCAAGGACGACATCCAGGCCGAGCTGGAACGCCTGTCCGGTGGTACGGATGTAGAGCTGGAACTCCAGCGCATGAAGGCGGAGCTGGCCGGCGGTTCGTCTGCTTCACAGCAGGCGATCGAAGGCGGCACCGACAAGGCGCAGCCCCAGCAGCCGCAGGACACCCCGCGCTTCGACAAGCAGTAGGCCCACGCCTGAGGAGGGCGACATGATCGTACGGATCATGGGGGAGGGGCAGGTGAGGCTGGCCGACAGCCACCTCACCGAGCTGAACAAGTTGGACGACGTACTCCTGACGGAAGTACGCAATGGAGACGGCCCCGCCTTCCGCGAGACCCTCCAGGCTCTCCTGTCAAAGGTCCGCGAACTGGGCGAGCCGCTGCCGGACGACTCCCTGGAACCATCAGAGCTGATCCTCCCGTCGCCGGACGCGACCCTGGAGGAGGTCCGGGAGCTGCTGAGCGACGACGGCTTGATCCCGGGGTAGAAGACGGCTCCTTCTAGACGGGGGCCAATTCCCAGCCCGCCCGGCGTCTGAGAACGAGGCGGAGCCGTTCCGAGCCCCCACTCACCTGCTGGGGCGGTGCTTGGGGTGGCGGCGCCTTTTCAGTGCAGGCGGGCAAATCCACCCCGTCCGGCGTTTGAGGACGAGGTGGAGCCGTTCCGAGCCCCCACTCACCTGCTGGGGCGGTGCTTGGGGTGGCGGCGCCTTTTCAGTGCAGGCGGGCAAATCCACCCCGTCCGGTGTCTGAGGACGAGGTGGAGCCGTTCCGAGCCCCCACCCACCCGCTGGGGGCGGAGCTTGGAATGGCGGCGCCTTTTCAGCACAGGCCCGCAAATCCAGCGTCCGGCGTTTGAGGACGAGGCCGTCCAGGCCGAAGCGGGGGTCTGGGGGCGCAGCCCCCGGCAACGCCCACTCCAACACCCCGCACAGGCACAAGGAACGTACAGCTGACCCCCGTTCCGCCCCCGGCAGGGACCCCGTACCGTTGCAAGAATGACCACCCTCGACCGGGCCCGCTGCCAAGCGAAGGCGCACCCCTCCGCCCTGGACGCGGTCCTCGCCGCCGCGGTGCTCGTCTGCATGGTCGCCGGATCGTTCGTGGACCCCCACGGGGACAACGGTGTGAGTTGGGGCATCCGCACCCCCGCCCCCCTCAGTCTGGTCCTCATGGCGGTCGGCGCCGCCGCACTGGTCCGCCGCCGCCGCGCCCCCATGCTGGTGCTGGCCGTCACCGCCACCGCCTCCCTCATCGAGAGCGTCACCAGCGACCCCCGCGCCCCGGTCGCGATGTCCGCCGTGGTCGCCCTGTTCACCGTCGCCGTCACCACCGACCGCTCGACGACCTGGCGCGTCGCCCTGCTCACGATGACCGTGCTGACCGGCGCCGCGATGCTGGGCGGTCCCCTCCCGTGGTACGCCCAGGAGAACCTCGGCATCTTCGCCTGGACCGGTATGGCGGCCGCCGCCGGCGACGCCGTGCGCAGCCGTAAGGAATTCGTGCACGCCATCCGCGAGCGCGCCGAACGGGCCGAGCGCACCCGCGAGGAGGAGGCCCGCCGTCGGGTCGCCGAGGAACGGCTGCGCATCGCCCGTGACCTGCACGACGTGGTCGCGCACCACATCGCCCTGGTCAACGTCCAGGCCGGAGTCGCCGCGCACGTCATGGACAAGCGCCCCGACCAGGCCAAGGAAGCCCTCGCGCACGTACGCGAGGCCAGCCGCTCCGCGCTCAACGAACTCCGGGCCACCGTCGGCCTGTTGCGTCAGTCCGGCGACCCCGAGGCCCCCACCGAACCGGCCCCCGGGCTGGACCGCCTCGAAGAACTCGCCGGCACCTTCCGCAGCGCGGGCCTGCACGTGGAGGTGGCCCGCGCCGACAACGGCACCGCCCTCCCCGCCGCCGTCGACCTGGCCGCCTACCGAGTCATCCAGGAAGCCCTCACCAACGTGCAGAAACACGCCGGTACGGAGGCGAAGGCGGAGGTGAGTGTCGTCCGCGTGGGACCGAACGTGGAGGTCACCGTCCTCGACAACGGCTCCGGCGAGGACCAGGACCCCGACTCCGGCGGCGGCCACGGCCTGCTCGGGATGCGCGAGCGCGTCACCGCCCTGCGCGGCACCCTCACCACCGGTCCCCGGTACGGAGGCGGCTTCCGCGTCCATGCGATCCTGCCGGTCAAGACCCGCCCACGCGCCTCGGGGGACCCCGTATGACGACGATCCGTGTCCTGCTCGCCGACGACCAGGCCCTGCTGCGCAGCGCCTTCCGCGTACTCGTCGACTCGGAGCCCGACATGGAGGTCGTAGGAGAGGCCTCGGACGGCGCGCAGGCCGTACGGCTGGCGAAGGAGGAGCGGGCCGACGTCGTGCTGATGGACATCCGGATGCCCGGCACGGACGGCCTCGCCGCGACCCGCATGATCAGCGCCGACCCGTCCCTGGCCCACGTCCGCGTGGTCATACTGACGACCTTCGAGGTCGACGACTACGTGGTGCAGTCCCTGCGCGCGGGCGCGTCCGGCTTCCTCGGCAAGGGCTCGGAACCCGAGGAACTCCTCAGCGCGATCAGGGTCGCCGCGGCCGGAGACGCCCTGCTCTCCCCGGTGGCCACCAAGGGCCTGATCGCCCGCTTCCTCGCCCAGGGCGGCGACCTGGACGACGACCGCGACCCCGCCCGCGCCGAACGCCTCGAAGCCCTCACCGTCCGCGAACGCGAGGTTCTCGTCCAGGTGGCCGGTGGCCTCTCGAACGACGAGATCGCCGAACGCCTGGAGGTCAGCCCCCTGACGGTGAAGACCCACGTCAACCGCGCCATGTCCAAACTGGGCGCCCGCGACCGGGCCCAACTCGTCGTCATCGCCTACGAGTCGGGGCTGGTCCGGCCGCGGGTGGACTAGGTCCGTAGAAGGACCGCGGCCCTACGGCAGCGCCAGCATCCGCTCCAGCGCCAGCTTGGCGAACGCCTCCGTCTCCTTGTCCACCTCGATGCGGTTGACCAGGTTGCCCTCGGCGAGGGACTCCAGGGTCCAGACCAGGTGGGGGAGGTCGATGCGGTTCATGGTCGAGCAGAAGCAGACCGTCTTGTCGAGGAAGACGATCTCCTTGCCCTCGGGGGCGAAACGGTTCGCGAGCCGTCGTACGAGATTCAGCTCGGTGCCGATGGCCCACTTGGAACCGGCCGGGGCCGCCTCAAGTGCCTTGATGATGTACTCCGTTGACCCGACGTAGTCCGCCGCGCTCACGACTTCGTGCTTGCACTCGGGGTGGACGAGGACGTTGACGCCGGGGATGCGGGCGCGGACGTCCTCGACCGACTCCAGCGAGAAGCGGCCGTGCACCGAGCAGTGGCCGCGCCACAGGATCATCTTCGCGGCGCGCAACTGCTCTGTGGTGAGGCCCCCGTTGGGCTTGTGCGGGTTGTAGAGGACGCAGTCCTCCAGGCTCAGGCCCAGGTCGCGGACCGCCGTGTTGCGGCCCAGGTGCTGGTCCGGCAGGAACAGGACCTTCTCGCCTTGCTCAAATGCCCACTCAAGGGCCCGCTCGGCGTTCGACGAGGTGCAGATCGTGCCACCGTGCTTGCCCGTGAACGCCTTGATGTCGGCGGACGAGTTCATGTACGACACGGGCACGACCTGCTCGGCTATGCCGGCCTCGGTCAGTACGTCCCAGCACTCGGCGACCTGCTCGGCGGTGGCCATGTCGGCCATCGAGCAGCCGGCGGCGAGATCGGGGAGGACGACCTTCTGGTCGTCGCCGGTCAGGATGTCCGCGGACTCCGCCATGAAGTGCACACCGCAGAACACGATGTACTCGGCCTCCGGGCGCGCGGCCGCGTCCCGGGCCAGCTTGAAGGAGTCGCCCGTGACGTCCGCGAACTGGATGACCTCGTCGCGCTGGTAGTGGTGGCCGAGCACGAAGACCTTGTCGCCGAGCTTCTCCTTGGCCGCGCGGGCCCGCTCGACCAGGTCCGGGTCGGACGGCGAGGGCAGGTCGCCGGGGCACTCGACGCCGCGCTCGCTGCTCGGGTCGGCCTCACGGCCGAGGAGGAGCAGGGCGAGGGGCGTCGGCTGAACGTCGAGTTCCTGGGTCTGGGCGGTGGTCACGGCACGCACCCTTTCTGTTCTGCGGGCTGGGCTGTCCTGAGGGGAGGACGGCCCTTTTCGTCGAATTGACGTTATCTATCATAACTGCTTCACGTCAGTTTGACGACGGCCATAACGTCGATGTGACATCAATCCCGGTGAGCGCCCAGTGAGGGACCTTGCGGGTGTGTGCGAGCATGGAGGAGAGAGCAGAAGAGGTACAGGCGAAAAGAACGCCACCCGGCCCGGAATGAATCCGCGGCCACGCCGGTTGAAATGTCGGCAAGCAGTCTCCGTACAACCCGGGAGAGATGTAGATGTCCGTATCGGACGAGACCAGCACCGTCACCGACGGCATCCTTCTGTCCGACGCCGCCGCGGCGAAGGTCAAGGCCCTGCTCGACCAGGAAGGCCGTGAGGATCTGGCCCTGCGTGTCGCCGTCCAGCCCGGCGGCTGCTCCGGCCTGCGTTACCAGCTCTTCTTCGACGAGCGCTCCCTGGACGGCGATGTCGTCAAGGACTTCGGCGGTGTCAAGGTCGTCACCGACCGCATGAGCGCCCCGTACCTGGGCGGCGCCTCCATCGACTTCGTCGACACCATCGAGAAGCAGGGCTTCACGATCGACAACCCGAACGCGACGGGCTCCTGCGCCTGCGGCGACTCGTTCAGCTAGTCCCTGAACCCAGTACGACACGCGGTACGAAGGCGGCGGCCCCCTCCGACAGGGCCGCCGCCTTCGGGCTTTTCCGGTGTCCGTGTGTCCGTTGCTACCGGGCCAGTGAGGGTCCTGCCCCCACCTCCACCCTCTTCTCCACGGGGATAGCCGTGCCGTCCGGTCCGACGACCTTCCGGTCACCGACCGGCGCCTTCAACTGCACGGTCTGGTGGTAGATCTTGGCGATCATGATGCAGACCTTGTCCGGCCAGGGCGTGTCGGTCACCGTGACCGTCACCTTGTCCGAACTCTCCACGGCCGACGCCTTGTAGTCCGCGCACACCCCGCCGGTGAAGGCCACGGTGAGGCTCTTCCCGTCGGTCGTGTAGCCGTCCGCCTTGATGTCGTGCGGCGCCGCGGTGGAGGTCGAACTCGCCGTAGGAGTGGGCGTGTCGGCCGAGGCCAGATACTTCGGATCGATCGCCGGATACGTCACCGTGAAGGTGTCCTGCCCGCCCGGCTGCCGCGCCTCGAACAGCCAGGACGGCACCAGCGTCTGCTTCCCGTCCACGGAGTGCACCGCGAGCCCGAACACCGCGTGCTCGACAGTGGTCGACGCCTGCGTCGGCGTAGCGGCGGAGGCGGTCGACGACCCGCAGGGCGCCTCCAGTCGGTCCTTCAGCGGTACGGGACTGGCGCAACCGCCGATGCCCATACGGTGATCGGTCCTCGGCGCCGCGTTCATCAGGTCCAGCGTCTTCCGCGCACTCAGCACGGGATAGACGTCACTCTTCACCGGCGCCGCCAACTCCCCGCTCCCGCCGACCACTTCACCCTGGGCGCTGACGGTCAGCCCGGTGGTCCACCCGTGGGTCGGCAGTCCGCCGACGACCGGCTCGGCGTTCACGACCCGCTGGGCGCCCATGAGTTGGCTCGCGTCGATCTTCGCGTCGTCCTGGCCGACGGCCTTGAGGATCGGGGCGGCGGCCTTCTCGGCCACGGCCGCGCTCACCGGGTCGGTGGCTGAAGTGCCGGGATCGTGCGTGCACTTGAGGGTGCCGGTGCAGTCGTCGGTGCCGGGTGCGTAGCGGTTGAACGTCCACATGCCCGGCGCCGCCTTGTTCACCTGCAGACTCGGCCCGCTCCCGTCCTGCCCGCCCACCTTCCAGACCTGCCCCTCGGCCACCGGCGTCCCCATGACACCGAGAGCCTTCGCGAGCCGGCTCACCGCGTCCTTGGTGACCTCGCCCTGCGGCACGTAGACAGCAGCGGACTCCGGCCCACCGGGCAGGCTCCCGGCGGCCCGATACGTCTCCCCGTACGGATTCGGCTCCCCGGACGCGATCCCACTCGTACCGCCCGAGGAGTACCCGTCGAGCGCGAGCGGCGGCGGAGTCCCGTCCGCACCGGACGCCGCGGACCCCGTCCCTTCCCCCGACCCTCCGGAACCGGACGAGGACGACGCGAGATACGCCCCACCCCCTCCGACGAGCAGCACGGCGGCGGCCACGGAGGCGATGACGAGCGGCGACCGGGATCGCGCGGGGCGCCTGTCGTCGGGTTCGGGGGAGTGGTCGCGCAGGGGCAGATCGGTGTCGGCGGTGGAGGTGGACCCCTCTGGGTGGGCAGCCGCGGGGGGTGTGGGGCCGGCGACCCCCGGTCGGCCCGCCTCGGCGTCGGACTCGGTGCCGGATGCCGCGAGGCGGGCCCCTTCCGACCGGTCTTCCGACGGGTCGGCCTCCGTGCCGGAACCAGACGGGTCGTTCTCCGTGGCGGAGCCAGACGGGTCGATTTCCGTGCCGGAACCAGACGGGTCGATCTCCGTGCCGGAGCCAGACGGGTCGATTTCCGTGCCGGAACCAGACCGGTCGGCCTCCGTGCCGGAGCCAGACGGGTCGATTTCCGTGCCGGAACCAGACGGGTCGGCCTCCGTGCCGGAACCAGACCGGTCGATCTCTTCCGGGTGGTCGGCTTCTACGCCGGACGCCACGGGCCCCGCCTCGTCCGGCCGGCCGGGACCGGCCTCCGCCCCGGACGCCGTAGAACCAGCCTCTTCCCTACGGCCGGTCTCGGCGTCGGACGCCCCGCGGTCGCCCTCTGCCGTGTCTCCACCCTCGCCCGCATCCGCCGTGGCATCAGCCGCCTTGCTCAGGGGGGACCTCCCGTCGCCGGCCGATTCCCCGCCGGCCCCGGTGTCGTCGACCTCGGGCCCTTTCGCGGAGCCCTTCGCGGCGTCCCCCACGCCCCGCACGTCACCGGACGTGCCGGTCGTGTCGTCGTTGTCGGGTCGCTCGGTGTTCACCGCATCGCTCCTTCGGCTGCGCAACTGTCCCTTGACCCTGACCCGGCCCTGTCAAAGGGGCAGGCAGAAGGGTCGTATCCCGCATCCCCTTTACGGGGGACAGCGATGGGACGCAGCGGGGGAGCGCACGGTTCCCCCGAGCGCGCCGACAGAGCCGGGGTACTCGGACCCCGGCTCGAAATACCGGCTCGGAATCCCGGTTCGGAACCTCGTCCCGCTCCGCTCAGTCGCCGTACTCCGACATGCCGTCCAGCAGCCGGGCGGACTCCGACGGCACCGACACGCCGTGGATGAGTGACGGGGACACCGGAAGGGCAACGATCCGGTCGGGAACCGTCCAGTGGGGAGCCATCCGGGCGCAGTCGCCGCGCAAGGACGCGAGGTCGGCCTCACCTTCACCTTCGAGGAGGACCGGAACGGGGCCATCGACTTCGAGGTTCGTCATAGCGGCACCGTAGGCACGCTTGAGCTCGCGAAGAAAGATCTACTATCGGGTAGTTTTGGCCGCTTCAGAGCCGCCGCGCGGACCGGGTAGCGTGAACTGTCAACGCAGCCTCCCTCAGGAGAGTCCTCGCCGTGCGCATCGCAGTCACCGGTTCCATCGCCACCGACCACCTCATGACCTTCCCCGGACGCTTCGCCGACCAGCTGGTCGCGGACCAGCTGCACACGGTGTCGCTCTCCTTCCTCGTCGACAACCTCGACGTACGCCGAGGAGGCGTCGGCGCCAACATCGCCTTCGGCATGGGCCAGCTCGGCACCGCGCCGATCCTGGTCGGCGCCGCCGGCTCCGACTTCGCCGAGTACCGCGACTGGCTCGACCGGCACGGTGTCGACACCGGCTCGGTCCGTATCTCCGAGACGCTGCACACCGCCCGTTTCGTGTGCACCACGGACTCCGACCACAACCAGATCGGCTCCTTCTACACGGGCGCCATGAGCGAGGCCCGCCAGATCGAGCTGAAGACCGTCGCCGACCGCGTGGGCGGCCTCGACCTGGTCCTGATCGGCGCGGACGACCCCGAGGCGATGCTCCGCCACACGGAGGAGTGCCGTACCCGCTCCATCCCCTTCGCCGCCGACTTCTCCCAGCAGATCGCGCGCATGGGCGGCGACGACATCCGCATCCTGCTGGACGGCTCGGCGTACCTCTTCTCGAACGAGTACGAGAAGGGCCTCATCGAGTCCAAGACCGGCTGGAGCGACGAGGAGATCCTGTCCAAGGTCGGCCACCGCGTCACCACGCTCGGCTCGCGCGGCGTCCGGATCGAGAGCGTCGGTGCGGACCCGATCGAGGTCGGCTGCGCGGAGGAGGAGCGCAAGGCCGATCCCACGGGTGTCGGCGACGCGTTCCGGGCGGGGTTCCTCTCGGGGCTGGCGTGGGGGGTTTCCCTGGAGCGGGCGGCGCAGATCGGGTGCATGCTCGCGACGCTGGTCATCGAGACTGTCGGTACGCAGGAGTATCAGCTGCGGCGGGTGCACTTCATGGACCGGTTCACCAAGGCGTATGGGCATGACGCTTCGGCCGAGGTGCGGGGGCATCTGGGCTGATTGGTCGAGTGCGGGCGCGTGGGGGCTGGTCGCGCACCCGCGGCGGTAGCCGCATATCGACACAGCCCCGCGCCCCTTAGGTTTCTCAGCTTGTCCGGCGGATCAAGTAGGCCGTGCCTTGGTCCGCCTTCTCCTCGCCCATGTACTCCTGTCCCCGCATCTCGCACCATGCCGGGATGTCCAGTCGTGCTGCCTCGTCGTCGGACAGGACCTTGACCGTGCCGCCGATCGGCACATCGCCGATGACCTTCGCCAGTTCGATCACCGGGATCGGGCAGCGCTTGCCGAGTGCGTCCACGACGAGCGAGTCGTCCTCTACGACAGTCACCGGCGCCTGCGCTCCCAACTTCTCCCGCACCCCCGCCACCGCTCCCGGCAGCACGGTGAGAAACCGCTCGACGTCCTCCTCCGTCGCCCCCCGCGGCAACGACACCCGCACATTCCCCTCACTCAGCACTCCCATCGCCTTCAGCACATGGCTGGGCGTCAGCGTGCTGCTCGTGCAGGACGATCCGGACGAGACGGAGAAACCGGCGCGGTCCAGCTCGTGGAGGAGGGTCTCTCCGTCGACATAGAGACAGGAGAAGGTGACGATCCCGGGCAGTCGCCGCACCGGATCGCCGACCACGTCCACGCCCGGCACCAGCCGCGGCACCCGCGCCCGGATCCGCTCCGTCAGTTCCCGCAGCCGTAGCGCCTCCTGGGCCGCCTCCGTGCGCACCGCGCGCAGGGAGGCCGCCGCGGCCACGACGGCGGGGATGTTCTCGAAGCCGGCGGCGCGTCCCGACTCCCGTTCG
Organism: Streptomyces sp. NPDC058469; assembly: GCF_042721125.1. Lineage (NCBI taxonomy): Bacteria > Bacillati > Actinomycetota > Actinomycetes > Kitasatosporales > Streptomycetaceae > Streptomyces > Streptomyces sp. NPDC058469. Next base: position 17,899 of record NZ_JBHXME010000073.1, on the reverse strand, counting down.
TCGGCGGGCCGTTGGGGCGCGAAGCGCACGCCCTTGCGCACCGCCAGCAGCCCGACCCCGGCCGGCCCGCCCCACTTGTGCGCGCTGGCCGTAAGCAGCGACCACGCGCCCTCGACCGGTCCCCACCCCAGCGACTGCGCCGCGTCGACCAGCAACGGCACGCCGACCGCCCGGCATGCCTCGGCCACCTCGGCGACCGGCTGTACGGTCCCCACCTCGTGGTTGGCCGACTGCAGACAGGCCAGCGCGGTGTCCGACCGGAGGGAATCGGTGTAGGCCGCCACGCTCACCGCGCCCGTACGGTCCACGGGCACCTCGGTGGACGAACCGCCCTCCGCGACCAGCGCCTCGGCCGAATGGAGCACGGAAGAGTGTTCAACCGCTGACACGATCAGGTGACGCCCGACGCGCCGCCGCCCCGCCAACGCCCCCGCGATCCCCGCATGGACGGCCCGGGTCCCGGAGGAGGTGAAGACGAGTTCGTCGGCCCGGCACCCGACGGCTTCAGCGGCGGCCTCACGGGCAGCGTCCAGCAGCAACCGCGCCTTACGCCCCTCCCGATACAACCGAGCAGGATCCGCCCACCCCTCGTCCAGAGACGCCAACAGCGCCTGCCGGGCTACAGGATGGAGAGGAGCGGAAGAGGCAGCATCAAAGTAGGACACACAGCAACGTTAAAACGTACGGAGGCTTTCTTTAGGGGCGCGGGGAACTGCGCGAGCAACCACAACGAGCCCGCACCCGCCCAAATCACCTGAACCCCCGAGCTATTAGGCGCAAGGAGTAACGGGCGGCGCGTATGCCACCCTCCCCGCGAACCCCCGGAGGGCGTCGGCTAGGGTTTGGTCCGCATAAACATCCAAACCCCTGCCCGACGCAGGGCGGCGACCGACCCGCGTGAAGGCAGGCCGCAGCCAATCCGCGCGGGCGAGACTCTCGGGAAGGCGCTACGTGAGTCCCAACGGCTCCGACCGCTCGCCGCGGCGCCCGATGCGGCGGAAGCTGCTGCAGGCAATGACTGCGGGCCTGGTCCTGGCGACCGCGACCGGTTGCACATCCAAGGACTTTCCTCGCCTTGGTTTCCCCACCCCGACCACGGAAGAGGGTCCGCGGATCCTCTCCCTGTGGCAGGGATCCTGGGCTGCCGCGCTCGCCGTCGGCGTCCTGGTGTGGGCCCTGATCATGTGGAGCGTCATGTTCCACAGGCGCAGCCGCACCAAGGTCGAGATTCCCCCGCAGACCCGGTACAACATGCCCATCGAGGCGCTGTACACGGTTGTTCCGCTCATCATCGTCTCGGTGTTGTTCTACTTCACCGCCCGTGACGAGACGAAGCTCCTGAGCCTCGACAAGAAGCCCACCGTGACGGTCAACGTCGTGGGCTTCCAGTGGAGCTGGGGCTTCAACTACATCGAGAACGTCGACGGTGTCAGTGGCGACGCGACGACCGACAAGAACCTGGCCGCCATTCCGGACCGGTTCAAGAAGCAGTTCCCGGCGAACGCCGGCGGAGTCTACGACGTCGGTACGCCCGCCACGAAGAACCCGCAGACGGGCAACCCGGGTCCGACCCTCTGGCTCCCCAAGGGCGAGACGGTCCGCTTCGTCCTCACCTCACGTGACGTCATCCACGACTTCTGGGTGGTGCCGTTCCTGATGAAGATGGACGTCGTCCCGGGCCACACCAACTCCTTCCAGGTGACCCCCAACAAGGAGGGCACCTACCTCGGCAAGTGCGCCGAGCTCTGCGGCGTCGACCACTCCCGGATGCTGTTCAACGTGAAGGTCGTCTCGCCGGAGCGTTACCAGCAGCACCTCAAGGACCTCGCCAAGAAGGGGCAGACCGGTTACATTCCCGCCGGCATCGCGCAGACGAGCCACGAGAAGAACCGGGAGACGAACAACCTGTGAGCATCCTCAACGAACCTCAGGGTGCCGCGGCGGCAGAGTCCCACTACGCGGACGAGCTGCCGGTAAGGCGCAAGCAACCCGGTAACGTCGTGATCAAGTGGCTCACCACCACCGACCACAAGACGATCGGCACGCTGTATCTGGTCACGTCGTTCGCGTTCTTCCTGATCGGCGGCGTCATGGCGCTGCTGATGCGCGCCGAGCTGGCCCGGCCGGGTCTGCAGATCCTGTCGAACGAGCAGTTCAACCAGGCGTTCACGATGCACGGCACGATCATGCTGCTGATGTTCGCGACGCCCCTGTTCGCCGGTTTCACGAACTGGATCATGCCGCTGCAGATCGGCGCGCCCGACGTGGCGTTCCCGCGGCTGAACATGTTCGCCTACTGGCTCTACCTGTTCGGCTCGACGATCGCGGTGGGCGGCTTCCTCACCCCGCAGGGTGCGGCCGACTTCGGCTGGTTCGCCTACTCCCCGCTGTCGGACGCGGTCCGTTCGCCGGGCATCGGCGCCGACATGTGGATCATGGGTCTGGCCTTCTCCGGCTTCGGCACGATCCTCGGTGCGGTCAACTTCATCACCACGATCATCTGCATGCGCGCACCCGGCATGACGATGTTCCGCATGCCGATCTTCGTGTGGAACGTGCTGCTGACCGCCGTACTCGTTCTGCTGGCCTTCCCCGTTCTCGCCGCCGCGCTCTTCGCGCTGGAGGCGGATCGGAAATTCGGGGCACATGTCTTCGATGCCGCGAACGGCGGGGCATTGCTGTGGCAACACCTCTTCTGGTTCTTCGGCCATCCAGAGGTGTACATCATCGCCCTGCCGTTCTTCGGCATCATCTCCGAGGTCATCCCGGTCTTCTCCCGCAAGCCGATGTTCGGCTACATGGGACTGGTCGCCGCGACCATCTCCATCGCCGGCCTGTCCGTGACCGTGTGGGCGCACCACATGTACGTCACCGGCGGAGTGCTGCTGCCGTTCTTCTCCTTCATGACGTTCCTCATCGCCGTACCAACCGGCGTGAAGTTCTTCAACTGGATCGGCACCATGTGGAAGGGGTCCTTGTCCTTCGAGACCCCGATGCTCTGGGCCACCGGCTTCCTGATCACCTTCACCTTCGGTGGTCTGACCGGTGTCATCCTGGCCTCGCCGCCGATGGACTTCCACGTCTCGGACTCGTACTTCGTCGTCGCCCACTTCCACTACGTGGTCTTCGGTACGGTCGTCTTCGCGATGTTCTCCGGCTTCCACTTCTGGTGGCCGAAGATGACCGGCAAGATGCTCGACGAGCGCCTCGGCAAGATCACCTTCTGGACGCTGTTCATCGGCTTCCACGGCACCTTCCTGGTCCAGCACTGGCTGGGCGCCGAGGGCATGCCCCGTCGTTACGCGGACTATCTCGCGGCCGACGGCTTCACCGCCCTGAACACGATCTCGACGATCAGCTCCTTCCTGCTCGGTCTGTCGATGCTGCCGTTCCTCTACAACGTGTGGAAGACGGCGAAGTACGGCAAGAAGGTCGAGGTCGACGACCCGTGGGGCTACGGCCGTTCGCTCGAATGGGCGACGTCCTGCCCGCCGCCGCGGCACAACTTCCTCACCCTGCCGCGGATCCGCAGCGAATCCCCGGCGTTCGACCTGCACCACCCGGAGATCGCCGCTCTCGACCAGCTCGAGAACGCGCATCACGGTGACAAGGCCCTCACTGGCGGCAAGGAGGCGGGCAAGTGAAGGTCCAGGGCAGGATGTTCATGTGGCTGGCCGTCTTCGTGCTCGCCACGGCGATCGTCTACGGCGTCTGGTCCAAGGAGGCGGCCGGTACCACGGCCCTCTTCATGGCCTTCGGCCTGTGCATCATGGTCGGCTTCTACCTGGGCTTCACCGCCCGGCGGATCGACACGCTCGCGCAGGACAACAAGGAGGCCGACGTCGCGGACGAGGCCGGCGAGGTGGGCTTCTTCAGCCCGCACAGCTGGCAGCCCCTCGCCCTCGGTGTCGGTGGCGCACTGGCCTTCCTGTCGATCGCGATCGGCTGGTGGCTGCTGTACTTCTCCGCCCCGATCATCATGATCGGCCTGTACGGCTGGGTCTTCGAGTACTACCGCGGTGAAGACCGCACCCAGTAGCACGCGCCGAGCGCTCACGAGCCCGGACACTCCGTCAGGAGGGTCCGGGCTCGTTCTTTTGCCGCAGTGTCGGTCCCTCGTCCGAGTGACCCACCGCGCCGTGGCTGACGAAGCTTCATAACCTCGGCTCATGAGCCACTCTCCGCGCACCCGCACCGTCGTCAGCTGCACCCTGCTGGTGGTCTCCCTCGGCGCGGGCGTCACCGCCTGCGGGTCCGACGGCGGCAACCCGCTGTCGGCCAAGCCGTACGACGCGGCGGGGCAGATCTCCTTCAACGGCCCGTCCGGCAAGGGCAAGAAGGTCGACCCCGACAAGCCCCTGCAGGTCACCGCCTCCGGCGACGACGGGCGCATCACGGACGTCACCGCCGTGGACGCCACGGGACGCTACGTCACGGGCGAACTCGCCGCCGACGGCACTCGCTGGCACAGCACCTCCCCGCTGGCCGCCAACGCCCACTACACGGTCAGCGTGAGCACGGAGGACGGGGACGGCGCCCCCGGCCGCAAGGTCCTCACCATCGACACCAGCAAGCCGACCGCCAAGAAGAGCCTGACCGTGAAGTTCGGTCCGGACGCCGGCGCGTACGGCGTCGGCCAGCCGGTCACCGCCGAACTGAACACGCCCGTCAAGGACAAGGCACAGCGGGCCATCGTGGAACGCGCCCTCAGGGTGGACTCCGTGCCCGCCGTGGAGGGCGCCTGGCACTGGGTGGACGACAAGGAACTCCACTACCGTCCCAAGGAGTACTGGCCCGCCCACGCCACCATCCAGGTCCACAGCAACCTCGACGGCGTGAAGATCAGCGACCGCCTGTGGGGCGGCACCTCGAAGGGGCTCAAGCTCACCACGGGCGACAAGATCGTCGCCGTGACGGACGCCGCGTCCCACGAGATGACGGTCTACAAGAACGACGAGGAGATCAACGAGATCCCCGTCACCACCGGCAAGCCCGGCTTCGAGACCCGAAACGGCGTCAAGGTCGTACTGGGCAAGGAGTACTTCGTACGGATGCGCGGAACCACCGTCGGCATCTCCGAGGGCTCCTCGGACTCGTACGACCTCCCCGTGTACTACGCGACCCGCGTCACCTGGAGCGGCGAGTACGTCCACGCCGCCCCCTGGTCGGTGGGCTCCCAGGGCTCCGCGAACGTCAGCCACGGCTGCACCGGCATGAGCACCAGCAACGCCGAGTGGTTCTTCGACACCGTCCACGCGGGCGACGTCGTCAAGGTCGTCAACTCGAACGGCGACGACATGGAACCCTTCGGCAACGGCTTCGGCGACTGGAACCTCGGCTGGAAGAACTGGCGAGGCGGCAGCGCGCTGGTAGGCGGAACACCGGACGGCCCCAGGCCGGAGGACACGGCGAGACTTCGTCCCGAGTCAGTGTGACCCACCTAGGGGTGACCTGCCTGGGGGCGCGGGGCTGTGACATTTGCGGCTCCGCCGCGCGGGCGCGACCAGCCACAACGGGCCCGCAGTCGCCAAGGACCCAGCGCCCCACCCCACTAGGCGCTCAAAGCCCGCTTCTGACGCAACAGAGAGGCGAGCGACGCCGCGAACTCAACAGGATCCACCGGCAACGTCACAGCGGCCTCCGCACGGCTCCACGTGGCAAGCCACGCGTCCTGGGGCCGACCGATCAGCACCAGCACCGGCGGGCAGTTGAAGATCTCGTCCTTCACCTGGCGGCACAACCCCATGCCCCCCATCGGCGCGGACTCCCCGTCGAACACACAGACGTCGACCCCACCCCGGTCCAGTTCCTTCAGAACCGCCGCAGGCGTGGCGCACTCCAGGAACTCGACCAACGGCACGTCGGACGCCGGCCGCTTGCCGGAGGCCAGCCGCACCTGCTCGCGGGTGTTGGAGTCATCGCTGTAGACCAGCACCGTGGCGGTCGCCTGCATTCTTCCTCCCAAGGTCCGTTGCGCGGATGCTACTCCCTTGAACACCCCGTCAACACCTGTTGGAACACCCCTGCGATGGGCCATACGGGCAGTACACACGCTGCGGACACTCCGAACGGCACCCCCCGGAGTGAGGGCGGGATAAGCGACCGACATAATGTCGGTCGTGGCGACAGCAACGACAGTAGAAACCGGGCACGCGCACCCGTCGGTCAACCGGCCGAACCTCACCAGCGTCGGAACCATCATCTGGCTGAGTTCCGAGCTGATGTTCTTCGCGGCCCTCTTCGCGATGTACTTCACCCTGCGATCGGTGACCGGTCCGGACCACTGGAAGGAGATGGCGAGCCATCTCAACATTCCATTCTCCGCGACCAACACCACGATCCTGGTGCTCTCCTCCCTCACCTGCCAGCTCGGCGTCTTCGCCGCCGAGCGCGGGGATGTGAAGAAGCTCAGGGGCTGGTTCATCATCACGTTCGTGATGGGTGCGATCTTCATCGGCGGTCAGATCTTCGAGTACACGGAGCTGGTGAAGAAGGACGGCATCTCACTGTCCTCCGACCCGTACGGCTCGGTGTTCTACCTGACCACCGGTTTCCACGGCATGCACGTGACGGGCGGCCTCATCGCCTTCCTGTTCGTCCTCGGACGTACCTACGCGGCGAAGAGGTTCACTCACGAACAGGCGACCGCGGCCATCGTCGTGTCCTACTACTGGCACTTCGTCGATGTCGTCTGGATCGGCCTCTTCGCCACGATCTACTTGATCAAGTAGTCGGGCCCGATCCCGCGCGCAGCCAAGAAGCGCACATTCCAGAAGCATCGACGCAGAAGATCCTGACACCGGGGTAATCCGTGAAAAAGCTCTCCACCCGACGACGCCATCCGCTGGCGGCGGTCGTCGTCCTACTCCTCGCGCTGGCGGCAACTGGGGGGCTGTACGCCGCGTTCGCGCCCGCGAGCAAGGCGCAGGCCGACGAGTCCGCCCAGTCCCTCGCCATCGACGAGGGCAAGAAGCTGTTCGCCGTCGGCTGCGCAAGCTGCCACGGCACCGGCGGTCAGGGCACCTCCGACGGTCCGAGCCTTGTGGGCGTCGGCGCCGCGGCGGTCGACTTCCAGGTCGGCACCGGCCGTATGCCGGCGCAGCAGCCGGGTGCTCAGATCCCGGCCAAGAAGGTCATCTACTCTCAGGCCGAGATCGACCAGCTCGCGGCGTACATCGCCTCGCTGGGCGCCGGTCCGGTCATCCCGACGAAGAACGAGTACGGGCCGGCGGGTTCGGACATCGCCAAGGGCGGCGAGCTGTTCCGCACCAACTGTGCCCAGTGCCACAACTTCACCGGCAAGGGCGGCGCGCTGACGCACGGCAAGTTCGCGCCGAGCCTCGAGGGTGTCTCCCCGAAGCACATCTACGAGGCCATGCAGACCGGCCCGCAGAACATGCCTTCCTTCCCCGACACCACGCTGTCGTCGAAGAACAAGAAGGACATCATCGCGTACCTCGACGCGGTCAACGGCGACAACACCGAGAGCCCCGGCGGGCTTGAGCTGGGCGGTCTCGGTCCGGTCAGTGAGGGTCTCTTCGCCTGGATCTTCGGTCTGGGCGCGCTGATCGCGGTAGCCGTCTGGGTCGCCGCTCGGACCGCAAAGGCCAAGAAGTCATGAGTAGCCAAGACATTCCAGAAGAGAACCTGCCCGCTGAGCAGGACGCGCACGGCGCGGTGTCGGTCGCGGACGAGAACGACCCGTTCGCCGACCCGGGACTGCCGCCGCACGAGCACCGTGTCCAGGACATCGACGAGCGGGCCGCCAAGCGGTCCGAGCGCGTCGTAGCCTTCCTGTTCACGCTGTCGATGCTCCTCACGGTCGCCTTCATCGCCTCGTACGTGGCGATCCCGCACGACAGGGCGATCTTCGTCTTCCCGATCGGTCACATCAACGCGCTCAACTTCGCGCTGGGTCTGACCCTCGGCGGAGCGCTCTTCACCATCGGCGCGGGCGCGGTCCACTGGGCCCGCACCCTGATGTCCGACGTGGAGATCGCCGACGAGCGGCACGCGATCGAGGCGCCCCCCGAGGTCAAGGCCAAGGTTCTGGCCGACTTCAAGGAGGGTGCCAAGGAGTCGGCGCTCGGCCGTCGCAAGCTGATCCGCAACACGATGTTCGGCGCGCTGGCCCTGTTCCCGCTCTCCGGCGTCATGCTGCTGCGCGACCTGGGCCCGCTGCCGGGGACGAAGCTCCGCCACACCCTGTGGTCCAAGGGCAAGCTGCTCGTCAACATGAACACGAACCTGCCGCTGCGTCCCTCGGACGTGGTCGTCGGCTCGCTCACCTTCGCCAAGCCCGAGGGCCTGGAGGAGACCGACGAGGAGTTCCAGACCGAGATCGCCAAGTCGGCCCTGATGATCGTCCGGCTCCAGCCGGACAACATCAAGGACAAGCGCGAGCTGGAGTGGGCGCACGAGGGCATCGTCGCCTTCTCGAAGATCTGCACCCACGTGGGCTGCCCGATCTCCCTGTACGAGCAGCAGACGCACCATGTGCTGTGCCCGTGCCACCAGTCCACCTTCGACCTCTCCGACGGTGCCCGAGTGATCTTCGGCCCGGCCGGTCACGCCCTGCCGCAGCTGCGCATCGGCGTGAGCGACGAGGGCTATCTCGAGGCGCTCGGCGACTTCGATGAGCCCGTCGGTCCTGCATTCTGGGAGCGCGGATGAGTACTACGGCGAACAACTCCGACTCGCGCTCGCGCGAGAAGGCACCGGCCGGCGAGAAGATCGCCGACTGGGCCGACGGACGGCTCGGGATCTACTCCCTCGCCAAGTCCAACATGCGCAAGATCTTCCCCGACCACTGGTCGTTCATGTTGGGTGAGGTCTGCCTCTACAGCTTCATCATCATCATCCTCACGGGTGTGTACCTGACGCTGTTCTTCCACCCGTCGATGAACGAGGTGACGTACCACGGCAGCTATGTCCCGCTCCAGGGACAGCTGATGTCGGAGGCGTTCAACTCGACCATGCACATCTCCTTCGATGTGCGCGGCGGTCTGCTGATCCGGCAGATCCACCACTGGGCGGCGCTGATCTTCCTCGCCGCCATGTTCGTGCACATGATGCGGGTGTTCTTCACGGGCGCGTTCCGCAAGCCGCGTGAGGTCAACTGGCTGTTCGGCTTCCTGCTGTTCGTCCTGGGCATGTTCACCGGCTTCACCGGTTACTCGCTCCCGGACGACCTGCTCTCCGGCACCGGTGTCCGCTTCATGGAGGGCGCGGTCCTGTCCGTGCCGATCGTCGGCACGTACCTGTCGTTCTTCCTCTTCGGCGGCGAGTTCCCGGGCGGCGACTTCGTGTCCCGCTTCTACTCGATCCACATCCTGCTGCTGCCGGGCATCATGCTCGGCCTGGTGGTCGGCCACCTGATCCTGGTCTTCTACCACAAGCACACGCAGTTCGCGGGTCCCGGAAAGACGAACAACAACGTCGTCGGCATGCCGCTGCTGCCGGTCTACATGGCCAAGGCCGGAGGATTCTTCTTCCTGGTCTTCGGTGTCATCGCGGCCGTCTCGGCGATCGCCTCGATCAACCCGATCTGGTCCATGGGTCCGTACCGTCCGGACATGGTGTCCACGGGCGCCCAGCCCGACTGGTACATGGGCTTCTCCGAGGGCCTGATCCGTGTCATGCCGGGCTGGGAGATCAACTTCTGGGGTCACACGCTCGTCCTGGGCGTGTTCATCCCGCTGGTGATCTTCCCGCTGGTCCTGGTCGCGATCGCGGTCTACCCGTTCATCGAGTCCTGGGTCACCGGCGACAAGCGCGAGCACCACATCCTGGACCGCCCGCGCAACGTCCCGACCCGCACGGCCTTCGGTGCCGCGTGGATCTCGTGGTACTTCGTCCTGCTCGTCGGTGGCGGCAACGACATCTGGGCCACGCACTTCCACCTGTCGATCAACTCGATCACCTGGTTCGTGCGCGTCGGCTTCTTCGTGGTGCCGGTGCTGGTCTTCCTCGCCACCAAGCGGGTCTGCCTCGGCCTCCAGCGCCGCGACCGGGACAAGGTGCTGCACGGCCGCGAGTCGGGCATCATCAAGCGCCTGCCGCACGGTGAGTTCGTCGAGATCCACGAGCCGCTCAGCCAGGACGCGCTGCACACGCTCACCGCGCACGAGCAGTACGTGCCGGCCGCGATCGGCGCGACGGTCGACGACAACGGCGTCGAGCGCAAGGTGAAGGGCTCCCAGAAGCTGCGCGCCAAGCTGAGCGAGGCGTACTACGGCGAGGAGTCCCAGATCCCCAAGCCCACCGTCGACGAGTACAAGGAGATCACGAGCGGCCACGGCCACCACTGATCGCTGAGGCGTCGCCACGCCACAGTCGAAGGGCCCCGTCCGAACACCGGACGGGGCCCTTCGCCGTGCCTGCGGCTGGATAGGGTGGGGCAGGTCTTTCGAACCATGTTTCTACGACACCCAGGAGCGGCCGTATGAGCGCTGTGACCCCCGCTGGAGGCGACACCGCGGCGGCCCGTTCCTGGCCCGACGTACTGAGCGCGCTGCTCGCCGGACAGGACCTCGGCACCGCCGACACGGCGTGGGCGATGGACCGCATCATGAGCGGCGAGGCCGCCGACGCCCAGATCGCGGGCTTCCTGGTGGCGCTGCGGGCCAAGGGCGAGACCGTCGAGGAGATCAACGGCCTCGTCGAGACGATGTACGCCCACGCGAAGCCGCTGCACATCCCGGGACCGGCCGTCGACATCGTCGGCACCGGCGGCGACCGGGCGAAGACGGTCAACATCTCGACGATGTCCGCCATCGTGATCGCCGGGGCCGGTGCGAAGGTCGTCAAGCACGGCAACCGTGCCTCGTCCTCGGCGAGCGGTTCCTCCGACGTGCTGGAGCGGCTCGGCATCAACCTGGAGCTGTCGCCCGAGCGGGTCGCGCAGGTGGTGGAGGAGGCCGGGATCACGTTCTGCTTCGCGGCCAGGTTCCACCCCACGATGCGGTTCGCGGGTGCGGTCCGGCGGGACCTGGGGGTGCCGACCGCGTTCAACCTGCTCGGTCCGCTGACCAACCCGGCCAAGGTCACCTCGTCGGCGGTCGGCTGCTTCGACACCCGCATGGCCGGGCTCATCGCGGGCGTACTGGCCGAGCGCGGCTCCTCCGCGCTGGTGTTCCGCGGCGACGACGGCCTCGACGAGCTGACGACCACCGCGACCTCCCGGGTGTGGATCGTCCGCGACGGCAAGGTCACCGAGGAGGCCTTCGACCCCCGGGACGTGGGCCTCCCACTGGTCCCCGTCGAGGCGCTGCGCGGTGCCGACCCCGAGTACAACGCCGACGTGGCCCGCCGTCTCCTGGACGGCGAGACGGGCCCGGTACGGGACGCCGTACTGCTGAACTCGGCGGCGGCGCTCGTGGCGCTCGAAGCCGGGGACGGGCCGCTGGTGGACCGGATCCGGGCCGGAATGGCGAAGGCTCAGGAGTCGATCGACTCGGGGGCGGCCAAGCGGACCCTGGAGCGCTGGGCGGCGGCCAGCAACGCGTAGGCACCGCACGGATGGTCGTCCCGCGATCCGGACACGGGTTGCGGGACGGCGATCACCTCACGTAAGTTTTCCGACCAGGTCATGAGTGACAGTCATGAGGCCCCGGCCGACTGTCCGGCAACCCTCCGTCCGTGGCGGGGTGCCCCGGGTGAAGACCAGGCCGTAGGCAGCGAGGTCTGCGGCAAGCGCGGGCCCCTCGAAAGACACCAGGGGTCCTGGTCATCGAGGGAGCCCTCTGTGAGCAAGCGAATGCGATAGGGCGTCGAGCCCCGCCTCCGCATACCCCCTTTTCTTCTCTTCCCGCGCTGAGCCCTGACCGCTCGCGTGGTGAAGTCGCCTGCCTCTCACGGGAGTTCGCCATGTCTGTCTCCACCGCTGTCGCCGCTACGACCATTTGTGCCCCGCTGCCCGTTCTCGGCCGGGATGTCACCGTCCCGCTCGTCACGGGCGGCGAAGTCACCTACGCGGCGCTCGACTACGCGGCCAGCGCCCCCGCCCTCCAGCGCGTCTGGGACGACGTGGCGGCCTACGCCCCGTACTACGGCAGCGTGCACCGCGGCGCCGGCTACCTCTCGCAGCTCTCCACCGACCTGTTCGAGAACGCCCGCAGGACGGTCGAGGAGTTCCTGGACTGCCGCCCCGACGACCAGCTGATCTTCACCCGCTCCACGACGGACTCCCTGAACCTGCTCGCCCAGGCCCTCCCCGCCGACTGCCAGGTCTTCGTCTTCGAGACCGAGCACCACGCGTCCCTGCTCCCCTGGAAGGACGCCCGGGTCACCTACCTCAACGCCCCGCGCACCCCGCGCCAGGCCGTCGAGACCCTGGAGCAGGCCCTCGCCGACCGCACTGTGTCCATTAAGGAGGGGCACGGCCCGGCCCTGGTCTGCGTCACCGGCGCCTCGAACGTCACCGGCGAACTGTGGCCGGTCCGCGAACTGGCCGCCGCCGCGCACGCCCACGGCGCCCGGATCGTCCTGGACGCCGCCCAACTCGCCCCGCACCACCCGGTGTCCGTGCAGGATCTCGACGTCGACTGGATCGCCTTCTCCGGCCACAAGCTCTACGCCCCCTTCGGCTCGGGCGTCCTGGCCGGCCGCTCCGACTGGCTCCAGGCGGCCGACCCCTACCTCGCCGGCGGCGGCGCCAGCCGCAAGGTCACGCGGCGCGAGGACGGGGGAGTGGACGTGGAGTGGCACGACAGCGCCGCCCGCCACGAGGCCGGCTCCCCGAACGTCATCGGCGCCTACTCCATCGCGTCGGCCTGCAAGGCGCTGACCGAGGCGGGCTTCGACACGCTGGTCGAGCGCGAGCAGCACCTGATCGAGAAGGTGCGGGCGGGCCTGGCCGAGGTCCCGGAGGTTCGCGTCCTGTCCCTCTTCGGCGACGACGCCCCGAGGGTCGGCGTGATCTCCTTCGTCGTCGACGGCTGGAACAGCTCCCACTTCGCCGCCGCCCTCTCCGCCGAGTACGGCATCGGCGTCCGCGACGGCCTCTTCTGCGCCCACCCCCTGGTCCGCACCCTCCTGGGCAGCGACCCCCAGACCCAGGGCGAGTGCGGCGCCCCCGAGGCGGCCCCGGGCGAGAAGTCCCTCAACGCCATCCGCGTCAGCTTCGGCGCGGGCACCCCGGACGAGCACGTCGAGCGCTTCGTGGGCGCGGTACGCGAACTGGTGACCAAGGGCGCCAAGTGGACGTACCACACGGAGAACGGCCGCTGCGTCCCGGCGGTGTGATCTCGACTGACGTCAGGGGCATGCCCCCAAGAGGCGCGGGGCTCTGTCCCGGCGGCCCGATGTGAACAGGCGTCAGGCCAGTCACCCCAGGGGCGCGGGGAACTGCGCGACCAGCCACGGCCGGGCGGTCAGCCGCAAACGATCCGCGCCCCACCCCACTAGGCGCTCAGCTCAAGAGTCCAGCCCAATAGCGAACGCAGCCTCAAGATCATGCTGCGAGTAAGTCCGAAACGCCACGTGCGTATCCGTCCCCTCCACCCCGGGGATCTTGCTGATCCGCCCAGGGATCACCTCGGCCAGATCCTCGTGCTGCCGCACCCGCACCATCGCGATCAAGTCATACGTACCGGTGACAGAGAAGACCTCGCTCACAGATTCGAGCGCGGCGATCGACTCGGCGATCTCCGGAATCCGGTCCACGCTGGTCTTGATGAGGACGATCGCGGTGATCACGGCTGGTTCTCTCCCTCGGGGACCGTTACTGGGGCGGGTTTCACTCTAGTGGTACGGCCGAACCGCACCCACGCGTAGCCGAAGCCCAGCGTGAAGCCCACCAGGTGGGCGAGGTACGCCACCCCCGGCCCCTGCGCGGCCTGGCCCGCCGCGAGCCACTGCAGGGCAGCCCAGAAGGGGAGGACGACCCACGCGGGGAAGCGCAGCGGCAGGAAGAAGAGGAAGGGGAGGAGACTCGTCACGCGGGCCCGGGGGAACAAGTACAGGAACGCCCCGAGGACCGCCGAGATCGCCCCGGACGCGCCGACCAGTGACTGTTCGGAGTCGGCGTTGGCCACCGCGTAGCCCAGCAGGGCCAGGTAGCCGCAGCCCAGGTAGAACAGGGTGAACTCGACACGGCCCAGCCGTTCCTCGGTCATCGCTCCGAAGACGTAGAGGAAGAGCATGTTGCCGAGGAGATGGATCCAGCTGCCGTGGATGAAGAGGGCCGTGACCGGGGTCAGGGCCTCCCTGGCGGGGCTGCCGAACAGGTTTGCCGGGACCACGCCCCAGCGGCGGAAGTACGCCCGCTGCGCGACGAGCAGCGCGTCCCCGGTGCCGTAGGACGGGACGAAACCCGAGGCCGGGCCGAGGACGAAGATCAGGCAGCACAGGCCGATCAGGGTGTACGTCATGGGCGCCGAGGTGCCGCGGAACGTCCTGACGAGTGCCGAGCCCCAGTTGCTGATCATGGACACAGAGCATGACGTAACGGGACGCAACGGCACAGGGTGAATCGCCGCTGTGGACGGCCGAGCGGCGAGTACCCGCCAGGCCGTAGGGTTACGAGCCACACTCGCCGGGGAAACCGGCGATCACGGAAACTGGAACAAGAAGGAAGCGGACAGCCACGATGACGGTTCCCCTGCCGACCGCCTCTACGCGGTGGCGCTGCACCCTCTGCGGCAACCTCACGCGCTTCGACGTGACGCGCTCGTCGAAGGTCGTGGAGTACCTCCACCTGGACCTGGCGGGTGAGCCGAAGGTGGAGGAGCGCGAGGTGGTCAGTGAGACCATCGAGTCGGTGCGCTGCCGCTGGTGCAACGCCGTGGATCAGGTGGAACTCGTGGACAGGCCGGGCGCCGACTCCTGAGAGGGAGTGGTCCCGCACAGACATTGGGGTGTGAGGATGGTGGAGAACTCAGGCGGGGGGCCGGGCGACGGCGCCGCCGAGGTGCTCGACCGTCCGCTGCCCGACGGCGTGCGGAGGCGGGTCGTACAGATCGTGTCGGACGGCTTCGGCGGCCTCACTGTCGCCGAACTGCCCGCGCAGCTACGACAGTACGCCCGTTTCGCTCCCAACCGGCGCGCCAAGTTCGCGGGTAATGCGATGGCCGCCGCGCTGGAGACCGATCCGCTGTTCCGGCAGCGCATCGGGGAGAAGCTGAGAGAGGCCCAGTCGGAGCTCGCCGGCGCCCTCGACTCCGGCTCGCCGCCCCCGGCCGCGGATCCGCTCGACGTGGCGGCCGCGGCCTATGTTCTGCGCCCCACCGGCTGGGTGAAGCTCGTGACCGCCGCCGGCGAGGAGGCGCTGCGCGCCGACGCCGAGCGCGCCGACGAGGAGAGCCGGGCCGAACTGGAGCGGCTGCGCGAGGAGTTGGCCCGGGCGCGGGACGCGACCCGGAGCGAGACCGAGCGGCTGCGCACCGAGCTGGACGCGGCGAAGAAGGAAGCGGAATCGCTTCACCGCAAACTGCGTGCCGCTCACAGCGACGTCAAGCGCGGCGAGGCCGCCCTGCGCAAGCTGCGGGCCGAGACGGACACCGCGCGCGCGGAGGGCCAGATCCAGGTGTCCGCGGCCGAGAGCGAGAGCCGGCGGCTCAAAGCGCGGCTCAGCGAGGCCGAGGCGGCCCTGGAGGCCACCCGCAAGGCGGCCCGGGAGGGGCGCAGCGTCGAGGACATGCGGGTACGGCTGCTGCTCGACACCGTGCTGGACGCGGCCCAGGGGCTGCGGCGGGAACTGGCGCTGCCGCCCGTCTCTGTGCGGCCCGCCGAGACCGTCGACGCGGTCGAACCGGGACGAATGACGCCGAAAGACATTGCCGCGCGGGCGCTGTCGGAGAACGACCCCGCGATCCTCGACCAGTTGCTCGCGCTGCCGCAGGCCCACCTGGTCGTCGACGGCTACAACGTCACCAAGACAGGCTATCCCCAAATGCCCCTGGAGAAGCAGCGGTTGAGGCTTCTGGGGCAGCTCTCGCAGCTCGCCGCGCAGACCGGCGCCGAGGTCACCTGTGTCTTCGACGGGGCCGAGCTGGCCGCGCCCGTGCTGCTCGCGCCGCCGCGCGGAGTGCGGGTGCTGTTCTCCAAACCGGGCGTCACCGCCGACGAGTTGATCCGCCAGCTGGTGCGCGCCGAGCCGCCGGGCCGGCCGGTCATCGTCGTCTCGACCGACCGCGAGGTCGCCGACGGCATCGCGAAGGCGGGCGCCCGACCCGTCGCTTCTGCGGTACTCCTCAAACGACTGTCGTGAAGGTCAACGTACAGGTTTAATGCCGGAATTGACCGAACCGTCACGCAACGTAGCGTCAATCGACCATCACTGCACGTTGGTTATGTGCAAAGAATGCTTTGAGTGACGGCATTTTTTCGTGTGAGGATTTGAACTGATCACAGAAACATCACTAGGGTCAGGCCTCGAACCTCCGAACGGGTGATCACTCAATAGAAGGAGCTCGACTCCGTGGCGTCCCATCGTCGACCGAAGCAGCCGAGCCGCACGCGCGTCACTGTGCTGACCACCGCAGCAGCAGCCGCCGTTGCCCTCAGCGCTCAGGCCGCCAATGCCGCGCCGAGCGAGAAGCCCAGCAAGGACGAGGTCAAGGCGAAGGTCGACACCCTCTACTCGCAGGCCGAGCAGGCCACCGAGAAGCTCGACGGGGCCCAGGAGAAGCAGAAGAAGCTCCAGAAGGAGATCTCCACCATCCAGGACAACGTCGCCCGCGGCCAGGAGGAGCTCAACAAGCTCCGGGACGGCCTCGGGACGATGGCGAGCGCCCAGTACCGCACCGGTGGCATCGACCCCTCGATCCAGCTGTTCCTGTCCTCGGACCCGGACGACTATCTCGACAAGGCGTCCACGATGGACCAGTTGAGCAGTCAGCAGGTCGAGGCGCTGACGAAGATCCAGGGCAAGCAGCGCGAACTCGCCCAGGAGCGCGCGGAGGCGAGCACCAAGCTCAAGGACCTCTCCGCCACCCGCACCGAGCTCAAGAAGAAGAAGGACGAGGTCAAGACCAAGCTGGCCGCGGCCCAGAAGCTGCTCAACACGCTGACCGCCGCGGAGAAGGCGGCGCTCGACCAGGAGCAGGCCCAGGCCGCCAACCGTTCCAGCTCGCGCGTGAACCTCGGCAACACCGGTTCCGCCTCCGGCCGCGCCGCCTCGGCCTTCGCCGCCGCCCAGTCCGTGATCGGCTCGCCGTACGTCTACGGCGCCTCCGGCCCGTCCTCCTTCGACTGCTCCGGCCTGACCTCCTGGGCCTACGCGCAGGCGGGTGTCTCCATACCCCGCACGTCCGAGGCGCAGGCGAACGCCGGCACCCGGATCTACAGCCAGAGCGACCTCAAGGTCGGCGACCTGGTCATCTTCTACGGCGACTTCCACCACGTCGGCCTGTACGCGGGCAACGGCCAGGTGCTGCACGCTCCGCACACCGGTGCCGTGGTGCGCTACGAGGCGATCGGCAACATGACGTTCGAGTTCGGCGTCCGGATCTGATCCGACCCGGGTCCGCCCCGGTCCGATCTCGTTCCGCCCTTCCGGACCGCCCGAACGGGCGAATTGCGACACACCACGCTGACCCCACGCCCCGCCCATGACCTGCGTCATAGGCGGGGCGTCACGGTGTGTGTCCGCGGCGGTCTTTGGCCCGCACCCCTTCACAGGGCTACTGTCTGGCGCGTTTCCCCGCACCGGGGGAGCGGTCCGTGTCCGTCAGCGGAAGGAAGTGCGGCTTCCCGTGGGATCCCGTCGTCGCCTTGCACCGTCCGGGTTCGACCGAGGCGCCAGTGCCGCGCCGCGAGTGAGCCGAAGGGGCGCGCCGGTGTCGGGAGACCGAGCGCGCGGAGGCCTGCGGCTGCCCGAGGCTCCCGTCTACTTCGCGATGGCTCCGCTGTTCCACATCACCGGGATGGTCTGCGAACTCGCCGCGTGCCTCAACAG
>NZ_JBHXME010000072.1:0-49876 GCF_042721125.1 Streptomyces sp. NPDC058469 | reverse complement strand
CGGTGGGCCCCGGTGCCCAGGGTACCTCGGAGAACTGACGGCGGGGGACCTCGCACAGTGTTAACCGGATCGGCGCCGGGCGACGTACTGTCGCCCGGGGCCGTTCCGTTCGGCGTCGGCGCCTTACTCCTCGGCTCCCGCCGCCAGTGCCGTCTGGATGAGGGACGGCTTGCGGCGGACGATGTGGAGCGCTCGGCCCGGGGGGAGGACGCGGGGTTTGACGTTGCCGAAGACGTAGCCCTCGGACGGGGAGCAGGACATCAGGATGCCCGGGGTGTTGACCTCGTCCATGCGGCGCAGGAGCTGGTCGTTCAGGCCGCGACCCGCGCCCGTGGCCGAGCGGGCGACGACCACGTGGAGGCCCAACTCGTGGCCCAGGGCGAGGTGTTCGAAGAGCGGGGCGAAGGGGTGGTCCATGACCGTGCCGCCGCCGACCATGTCGTAGTCGTCGACGAGGACGAACAGACGGGGGCCCGTCCACCAGTCGGCCTGCCGCATGCGGGCCGGGGTGATCTCCTGGCCGGGCACGCGGGTGCGCAGAGCCTTCGCGGAGCCGCCGACCAGTTGCTTGAGGGCTTCCAGGGCGACCGCGTGGCCGAGGCGGTACTCCTCGGGGACCGCGTCGACCAGGCCGCGGCGGTAGTCGACGACGAGGATGCGGGCCTCGGCGGGGGTGTAGCGGGCGACGACGGAGTCCGCGACCAGCCGCAGGAGGTTGGTCTTGCCGCTCTCCGTGTCGCCGACGGCGACCAGGTGCGGGGTGCGGGAGAAGTCGTGCCAGACGGTGCCGAGGGTCTCCTCGTCCTGGCCGAGCGCGATCTTGAGGCTGAGTCCGTCGCCGAGTTCGGGCTCGGACAGGTCGGCCGCGGGCAGCCGGTGCGGCAGCATCCGGACCTGCGGGGCGCGCGGCCCGTGCCAGGCCGAGGCGATCCGGTCGACCAGGTCCGCGACGCCCTCGCTGAGCGTCTCCGGGTCGGTGGAACCGTCGCCCCGGGGCAGCGCGGACAGGAAGTGCAGCTTGGTCTCGACGGTGAGACCCCGGCCCGGGATCTGGGGCACGGCGCTCGCCTTGCGGATGTCCACGACCGAGTCCATCGTGTCGCCGAGCCGGAGTTCGAGCCGGGTCGCGGACTGGTCGCGGACCGGAGCGGTGAGTTCCAGCCAGCGGGCGGTCGCGACGATCAGGTGGATGCCGTAGTTGAGGCCGCTGGTCGCGATCTGGTTGAACGTGGGGATGAACTGGTCGAAGGTCTGCCGGACCGCCGACCAGCCGTCGATCACCAGGAAGACATCGCCGTGCGGTTCGTCGGGGAACTCTCCGGCCGCCCGGCGGCGCCGGTAGGTGGACATCGAGTCGATGCCGTTGTCGAGGAAGAACTGCTCGCGCTGGGTGAGGACGGCGGTGACCTCGGCGACCGTACGGCTGATCCGCTCGGTGTCGAGGCGGGCCGCGACCCCGCCGACGTGCGGCAGCCCGGTGAGCTGGGAGAGCGTGCCGCCGCCGAAGTCGAGGCAGTAGAACTGTACTTCGCGCGGGGTGTGGGTGAGCGCGAGCGCCATGATGAGGCTGCGCAGCACCGTCGACTTGCCGCTCTGCGAACCGCCCGCGACGGCGACATGGCCGCCGGCCCCGGCGAGGTCCACCACGAGCGGGTCACGGCGCTGGTCGAACGGCTTGTCGACCAGACCGACCGGAACCCGCAGCTTCCCGGCGCCCGTCCAGCGGGACGCGGTCAGACCGCGGTCCGGGTCCTCGCCGAGACCGCCGAGCAGCACGTCGAGCGGGGACGCGGTGTCCAGCGGCGGCAGCCACACCCGGTGCGCGGGCGGCCCGGAGTCACGCAGCCGGTCCAGCGCCACCGCCAGCAGGCTCTCGGCGGTCTCCTCCGCCTCGGGCTCCGGCACGATCGCGGCCGGCGCGGGAGCGCGCGGCACGATGTACCCGGTCGACCAGGGCACCACCTGGGTGGCGACCCGGGCCTGCGCGACGGCACCGCCGCGCCTGCGGTAGGGCCCCGAGACATAGGCGGCGCGGAACCGGGTGAGGGCCTCGATACCGGACTTGAGGTAGCCGCTGCCGGGCTGCGAGGGCAGTTCGTACGCGTCGGGGACACCGAGGACACCCCGCGACTCCATCGCGGAGAACGTGCGCAGACCGATCCGGTACGACAGGTGCGACTCCAACTGGTGCATACGGCCCTCGTCGAGGCGCTGCGAGGCGAGCAGCAGATGCACGCCCAGGGACCGGCCGAGGCGGCCGATCATCACGAACAGCTCCATGAACTCCCGGTGCGAGGCGAGGAGTTCGCTGAACTCGTCGACGACCACGAACAGGCTGGGCAGCGGGGCGAGATCGGTTCCGCCGGCCCGTGCCTTCTCGTACTCCAGCGCAGACGTGTAGTTGCCCGCGGACCGGAGCAGCTCCTGGCGGCGGATCAGTTCACCGTGCAGCGCGTCCTGCATGCGCTCCACCAGGGCGGCCTCGTCGGCGAGGTTGGTGATGACGGCGGAGGTGTGCGGGAGTTCGTCCAGACCGAGGAAGGTCGCGCCGCCCTTGAAGTCCACGAGGACGAAGTTGAGGGTCTCGGAGGAGTTGGTGAGCGCGAGACCGAGGACGAGGGTACGCAGCAGTTCGGACTTGCCGGAGCCGGTGGCGCCGATCAGCATGCCGTGCGGCCCCATGCCGCCCTGCGCGGACTCCTTGATGTCCAGCTCCACGGGCCGGCCGTCCGCACCGACCGCGACCGGGACGCGCAGCCGGCCGGAGCCGGTGTGCCGCCGCCACAGCGTGTCGGGGTCGAGCCGGTGCAGGTCGGCGATGCCGAGCAGCGTGGTCAACTCCGTGTCGTTCGAGAGCGGTTCGACCGCGTCCGAGGTGAGACTCATCCGGTACGGCGCGATCAGCCGGGCCAGCGCCTCGGCGGCGACCGGACCGACCCGGTCGGGGCGGCCCAGGACGGTGGCCTGTTCCTTGCGGCTGCGGTCGGTGCGGACCAGGGAGACCGCGTCCGGGGCGACGTCGAGACGCAGGGTGGTGCGGCCGGGCCGCCAGGTGAGGCTGTCGGAGAGGTCGAGGACGACGGCGTTGCGGTAACCGGGCCCGTCGAAGCGGTGTCCCGCCGGGATGCCCGCGCCGTCCACCACGACCACCACCAGCGGCTCGTCACGGCCGGGCACGGCGTCGGGGTCGAACGCGGGCCGCTCGGAGAACTCGCTGCCGAGCTGGTCCTCCAGATCGGTGAAGGCGGAGGCCACCATGCGCAACGGACCGGCGCCGTCGGTCTCCTGGGGGTGCTGGTTGTGCGGCAGCCACTTCACCCACTCCCACTCGGCGCGCACCTCGTCACCGGCGCAGACCGCGATCCACAGCTCCTCCGGCGGGTGGAACAGGGCCAGTTGGGACAGCGCGGCGCGCAGCATCCCGCGGGCGGCGTCGTGGTCGCCGTGCACCAACACCCGTGACCAGGACCGCAGATACAGCGCGATGGGCTGGCCGGGAACGGTGCTGTAGGCGCGGATGAAGCGGCGCAGGGCGTGCGCGCACAGCGGCTCCAGGTCCTCGACCGGCTTGCTGGAGACCGGAGTCAGCCGCATCGCGAGCTGCTGGTCGCCGACCGCTATCCGCACCTCGCCGAAGTCGTCGTCCTTGACCCGGCGCTCCCACAGCCGCGTGGTGCGGACCATGGTGCGCAGGGCCTTGGGCTCGGGATGCCGCCAGGCGAGGGCGAGCTGCTGCTCGACCACGGCACGCTGCACGGTACGGCGGCTCTGCGCCAAGTAGCGCAGATAGTCACGGCGTTCGCCGCGCAGCCGCTGCTTGCGGTCGCCGGCCTTGCGCATGACCTGACCGATCATCATCGCGCCGGCGGCCATCACCATCATGCCGAGCGCGATGTACATGAAGACACCGCTGGACTGCCCGCCCGACCGCAGGAACAGCATCATCATCGAGACCGACATCATCGCCATCGGCAGATACGTCCACACCGCGGACGTGTCCGGGACGGTCTCCATGAGGGTCGGCGGCTCCTGGAGGACCAACTCGCCGGCGGGCATGTCGGGTCCGCGACGGCGGGCCGGACGACGGAACAGGACCACGCTCAACGCTTGGGGCTCCTAACGGACTTCGCGCACCGCGGCGGTACGTGGGGGGCGTGCACCGGATCAGGCCTCGGCACGGGCACGGTGGAGGACGCTGTCAACACCGTTGGTGGGGACTCCCGTTGACACGAGTCGTAGGGAGTGTCAGTAGTGTGCACCCCGTCAACTCTGTACGTCCATGTCACCCCCTGCTTCACCGGCACGCTGTTTCCCTTAGTTCCCCCCACCCCGCACGCCGCGCCGCGTGCCCCCGTTTCGATGTCCAGGAGACGTGAGCCCCGGTATGACCGACACTTCCGTGACCGGCCTGTGCCATCTGACCGTGCGCGCCCCGGCCCGCACCATCGACCTCGCCGTGCCGTCCGACGTGCCCGTCGCCGACCTGCTGCCCACCGTGCTGCGGTACGCGGGGGAGGAGGCCGAGGAGACCGGTCTCGAACACGACGGCTGGGTACTCCAGCGCCTCGGCGGCCGGCCGCTCGACGACGAGGCGACCCTCGCCTCGCTCGGGCTGACCGACGGCGAGGCGCTCCATCTCCGCCCGCGCACCGAGGCGTTGCCCGAGGTACGGCTGGACGATCTGGTCGACGGCATCGCCGCGGTCACCCGGGACCGGCTGCACGGCTGGAGCCCCGAGGCGGCCCGGCGACTGCTGCGCGGCCTGGTCGCGGCCGCGGTACTGGCCGGGCTGGTCCTGCTGGCCCTGCCGGGCGCTCCGGCGTCGCTGCGCGCGGCCACCGCCGTAGGCGCCGGTCTGCTGCTCCTGGCCGGCGCCGCCTCGGCGAGCCGGGCGGTCGACGACCCGATGACCGGCACGGTCCTCGGCCTGCTCGCCTCCCCGGCACTCGCGCTCGCGGGCTGGCTGGTGCCGGGCGGTGAGCTGAGCGGTCCACAGGCCCACCAGGTGCTGGGGGCACGTCTGTTGGGGGCGGCGGCGGCCTGGGCGGGCGGCGCGGTCCTCGCCCTCGCGGCCTCCGCGGCCCGCACCCCGCTGTTCCTGGCGTCGGCGCTGGTGGCGCTCGCGACAGCGGTGGGCGGCGCCCTGATGACGGTGTTCGACGTACGCGTGGCGGGCGCGGCCGGTGTGGTCGCCGCGCTCACGGTGCTGCTCGGCGGTCTGGTGCCCGCGCTGTCGTTCAAGTTCGCGGGGATGCGCATGCCCGCCCTGCCCACCAACGCGGAACAGCTGCAGGAGGGCATCGACCCCTACCGGGGCAACGACGTGGCCGTGCGCACCGAGCTGGCCGGCGAGTGGATGACCGCGCTCTACGGCGCGACGGGCGTGCTCTCGTCGGCCTGCCTGGTGGCGCTGGCCCGCCGCCCGAGCCTCCCGGCGCTGCTGGTCGCGCTGGTCCTGTCGCTGCTGCTGCTCCTGCACGGCCGGGGTCTGGTGAACACCGCGCAGCGGCTGGTGCTGGTGCTGCCGGGCGCGTGGGGTCTGCTGCTGCTGGCGTTCGGCTGGGGGCTGCGGCTGTCCGGCTCCGGGCGGACGCTGCTGGTCGTGGGCCTGCTCGCGGTGGCGGCGGCGCTCACGGTCGCGGTGTGGACCGTACCGGGACGGCGCCTGGTCCCGTACTGGGGGCGCGCGGCGGAGATCCTGCACTCCCTCCTGGCGATCGCACTTTTGCCGCTGACCCTGTGGCTGCTGGGCGTCTTCGGCACCCTCCGCGGCATTTTCGGCTGACCGCCCGCGAGGGCCGACCCGACCAGAACCTGAACGACCGAGCAGGAGGAAAGCGTGCGGTCGAAGCGCGACCAGGTGCAAGCGCACACGTTCATGATGGGCCGCCTGACCTCGGGCATGCTGCTGGCCGACCCGGACGCACCGGAGAGCCCACTGGGCCGTACCAGCCGGGGCGCACTGGTCGGCCTGATCGTCGCCGTGCTGTTCAGCGCGGGAGCGCTGGTGTTCGGGCTGCTCAGGCCCGGCGGCAACGACGCCTGGCGGAGCAGCGACACCTTGATCGTCAACAAGGACACCGGCGCCCGCTACCTGTACGCCGACGGCAGGCTGCGCCCGGTGCGCAACTACGCGTCGGCCGTGCTGATCGGCGGCGCCGACCTGAAGACCACGTCGGTCGGCTCGAAGTCGCTCGCGGGCACCCCGGTCGGCAGGCCGGTCGGGATCACCGGCGCCCCCGACTCCGTGCCGGGCACCGGCGATCTGGAGTCCTCGCCGTGGGAGGTCTGCTCGACGGGCTCCGGCCTCCGGACGACCCTCGTACCGGGCGCCCCGGTGGAGACGGACCCGGTCGGCGTGAAGTCGGCGCTGGTGGTGAAGGGCCCCGACAAACACATGTACCTGGTGTGGCAGGGCAGCCGCCTTGAGCTGGACGAGGACTCGGGCGCCGCGGAGTCCCTCGGCTACGCGCCTGTGACACCCCGCCCGGTGTCGGCCGCCTTCCTGGACGCCCTGGTGACCGGCCCCGAGCTGGCCACCCCGAAGGTCGACGGCCGCGGCACGACCGGGCCCGAGCTCGGCGGCCGGGCCACCCGGATCGGGCAGGTGTTCCGCGTGGTGGCGGGCTCCGGCAACCAGGAGTACCTCCTGCAGAAGGACGGCCTGCACCCGGTGACGGACACCCAGTCGGCGCTGCTGCTCGGCGATCCGGGCACCCGCAAGGAGGCCTACGACGGAGGGGCGCCGAACGTCGCCACCATCGACGTCTCCGACCTGCGGGCCCATCAGGCACCGGGGTCGGCCGGCACGGACCCGTCGGTCGCCGGGCTCCCGGACACTCCGCCGAGCGCGCTGGCGCCGGCGGCGGGGGAGTCGGTGTGCGCCCAGGTCGACCCGGCCGACGGGCAGGTGCGGGTGACCTCGGTACAGGTCGCGGAGACCGCGCTGTCCCCGGCGGCACAGGCGGACCCGACGGCGCTGACCGCGGCCTGCGTGACGGTGGACCAGATCGTGACGCGGCCCGGACACGGCACGCTGGTACGGGCGTTGGGGGCGGCCGGTGAGACCGTCGGCGACACCACGTTCCTGGTCGGCGACGACGGTGTGAAGTACCGCATCCCGGACGCCAACGCGCTCGCCGCCCTCGGCTACGGCGGGGCGACACCGGTACGGGTGCCGTCCACGCTGCTGTCGATGCTGCCGACCGGGCCCGAACTCAGCGCCCGGGCGGCGTCGTCGGACTCGGGCTCGGTGGGCGGAGCCGCGGGCGGCGCGGCGGCGCAGTGCGGCACGGGAGACGGCGTCGGCGGACGGTCCGGGATCGAGGCTGGCCTGCCCGCGGTCGCCGGGCAGGTCCCGGCGGGCGGTTCCGGTTCCGCCGCCGTACCGCCGTCGGGCTCGAACGCGAACCCCGACTCGAAGGCGGACCCGGCCGTGAACTCGGCCTCGGGAGCGGCGAGCTGACGCATTCACGCCGATGGAGATCGTGTTCACGCCAAACCGGGTTCGCCCCAGAACCGCCGTCCGCGGAAGCGCGTGTTCCGGTCAAGTTGCCTACCGGTAAAAGCCTTTGAATGGAACCGGTCGGCAACCTCAGATCTTCCTCAGTTCGTTGTCAGCGCAACTTCCGTCAATCTAGGCTCAGTTGCACTCGTACCTTAGATCGACTTACGAAAGGTGGGACGATGGCAGGAGACGGCCAGCAGTCAAGCGAAGGTTCGACCCGGAACGGAATCCAGGCCCTGGAGAGCGCCTTCAGCGGCATCGTGAAGATCCGTCAGGACGTCGACGGCACCCGTTCCACTCTGGGCAGCGGCTACCAGGGCAGCGACGGCGGTCAGTACGGCCAGCTGCTCACCCAGTGGGACGACCAGTGCAACGTCATCCTCAAGAACCTCGAGGACGTCATCGACCGGCTGAACCAGAGCCTCGTGGAACACAACAAGACCCAGGGTTCCTCGAACGACTCCATCAACCAGGCGTACAACGCGGCGCAGTCGGCCTTCGACCAGCTGGCCGGCTGACCGACGCCCCGCTTCCCCGTGACCTCGCGGTCACGTCCGATCCCCACATCGCGTAAGAGAGGCAAGCTGTGGCAGACAACCTGACCGACGGTGTCATCTACGTCAGCTACAACCACATGTCGAACGCCGCGGACGACATGGTGGCGCAGACCAAGGCGATCGCCCAGACGCTGTCCAGCCTTGAGCAGGAACTCGGCGAGCTGTCCAAGACCTGGTACGGCAACGACGCCGACACCTACCGCCAGAAGCAGGCGGCCTGGGACGGCGCGGTGCAGAACATGGAGACGCTGCTCACCTCGCACTCGCAGCTCCTCAACGAGATCTCGGACGGCTACAAGTACAGCGAGAACTCGCTCAGTCAGATGTGGTCCGAGGTCACCATCGGCCGCTGAGCCGGCCGGCCCCACCGCACCGACCGGTCTCCTCGTGGTCGGTGCGGTCCAGGCTCCTTCCCGTTCCGTCGCCGCGCCGTACGCCAGGGTCGGCGCGTTCCGCCCGCGGAGGCACCCATGGCAGATCTGACCCACCTCGACTCGACCGCGCTGAAGAACTTCAAGAACAACGACGTCGCCGACTTCATCAGTGATCTGGTGGCCATCCGCAAGGACAACGCAGGCGTCCGGTCCCTGAAGAACCTGATCGCGGAGACCGGTGCCGGCTCGGCCGCGGGCCTCGCCAAGATTCTGCGGATCGGCCTGATGAACGGCGGCGACAGCAAGGACCCGGTCGGCGGGTCCACGCTCGTGACGGCGCTCAAGGACCAGGCGACCGCGCTGGACAAGATCCTCACGAACCAGAAGACGCTCTTCGACGACATCGACGACGCGCTGGACGAGACGATCACCACCCTGCTGAAGACACAGGGCGACAGCCTCGACTCGATCGACGGCGAGAAGCTGCTGGACATCTTCGACACCGTCGACGGCGACATGAGCGGCGGCAGCGACTCCGGCAACTCCTGAGGCAGGTGCGCGGCCCGCAGGCTCCCGCTGAGCCGCGGGCCCCGCACCCCGCTCTCCCTCCGTCCTCGCCCCCACCTCCCCAGCAGCGGAGTTCCGCCCCATGGCCGACAGCACTCCTTCCCCCGGGACCGCCAACTACGACCCGGACGACTACTTCGCCCAGGCCGTCACCGACTTCACCGGCTACACGATCCCGACCCGGTCGAGCCTGTTCACCAAGCTCAGCAGCTCGAACAGCGACGACTTCGCCGACCTCAAGCTGTTCCGGATGGACATCCAGGGCATCGACATGCGGTCGGTGACCGAGGCCGACTACTCGGCGATCGGCGGCTGGCAGGTCAACAAGGGCGAGGACTACGACCTGGCCTTCTACGACGCCGGCGGGGACGGCGCGCACGACAGCGTGAGCATGAAGAAGGCCCGGATCGTGATGATCGGCGTCACCGTCGACGAGAACGGCCGCGCCACGCTCTGGGGCGGCGGCGAGGTCACCGGCGGCGGCGAGTTCGAGGGCTCGTACTCGCACGTCCAGTGGGACTCGGGGCCGATGGCCCAGTACATCTCGGGCAGCAAGCTGGTCCTCGACCACCTGCTGGCGTCGCCGTACACGACGCAGGGCTTCGAGTACAGCGGACTGTCGGTCATCGACGACAACGCCGTCGACATGCTCTCCTTCGAGAACACCGGGCAGTCCTTCGACCGGGTGGTGCAGTTCTTCAAGGACCACTCGGACATCGTGAACCAGTGGATGACCTCGCTCGGCGAGGACCAGGCGGCCTGGAAGGGAAAGGCGGCCAGCCTCTTCTGGCATCTCCTGGACGAGCTGAAGACCAACTACGACGGCTACGTCTCGCAGTTGGGCGGCAGCGACTACACGGCGACCAACAGCACGCTCGGCGGCTACGTCCCGAAGTCGAAGCTGAGCGACGCGCTGGCCGCCGCGCAACTGGCCCTGAAGGACGCGGTCACCGCGCTGCAGGCCGCGTGGAACGACTGGGCCTCGGACGGCCAGCACGACCCGCACTACCACGTGAAGAAGATCCTCGACGAGATCAGTCAGTGGGTCATCAACAACAACATCAACCACGTGCTGTCGTCGACGCAGTCCACGTACAGCGAGTACGGAGGCGGCGACTACACCTCCTACTCCACCGACGCCAACTTCAAGCAGAGCGTCCCCGAGTACGGCGACCTCACCCAGCACACCACCTGGTCGAAGGTCGCCGACGCCGCCGTCAAGAGCTGGTCGGACCACGCGGACTCCAAGCTCAAGCAGCCGTCCATCGACGCGCTCAGCGCCGTGAAGAACGCCTGGGCCGACGTGCAGGACGCCTTCGACAACGAGATCACGAACAAGAACAACGAGACACTCTCCGAGGTCCTCCAGAAGGAGGAGAACGAGATCGCCGAGGACGAGGCGAAGAAGAACAACGACAAGCTCAACGACAACCTCAACAACCTCGGCGACAACCTCAACAACCTCGACGACAACTTCAACAATCTCAACGACAACCTGAACGACAACCTCAACAACCTCGGGGACAACCTCAACAACCTCAACGACGGCCTGAACGACAACCTGAACAACATCGGTGACGGCCTCAACAACCTCGGCACGAACCTCAACACCAACCTGAACGACAGCCTCAACAACATTGGTGACGGCCTGAATTCGAGCCTCAACAACCTGAACGACGATCTCGGCAACAGCCTGAACAACGTCGGCAGCGGGCTCGACGACCTCAACAGCAACAGCCTGCTGAACAACGACGGTTCGAACGGCAACGACCTGAGCAACCTCGCCAACACCGCGCTGAACACCCTCGGCCCGTCGCTCCTGAACAACGGCAACGACCCCACCAAGAGCGGCTCGACCGCGCTCAACTCCCCGACCGGGGGCAGCACCCAGCTCAACGGCGACGGCAGCCTCACCACGACGTTCCCGGACGGCTCCACCCAGACCATCGACCCGTCGACCGGCCTCGTCACCACCACCAACCCGGACGGCACCACCTCGGTCTCGCAGCTCAACCCGGGCAGCACCATCACCAACCCGGACGGCTCGACCACCACGCTGAACGACGACGGCACCCTCACCACCAAGTTCCCGGACGGCACGAGCCAGACCCTCAACCCGGACACCGGCCAGGTCACCACCACGAACCCGGACGGCACCGTCAGCACGTCGACGCTCAACCCGACCGACGGCTCCTTCACCACCCCGGACGGCTCGACGGCCCAGCTGAACGACAACGGCACGCTGACCACGAAGTTCCCGGACGGCTCCACCGAGACGCTCAACCCGGACACCGGCCAGGTCACCGACACCGACCCCTCGGGCCACACGACCACCACCGACATCGACGGCACCGGCCTCCCCTCGTCCTCGATCGACACCAGCGGGCTCAACACCAGCGGTCTCGACACGAGTGGCCTCGACACGAGCGGGCTGAACAACGGCAACAGCCTCGACACGAGCGGCCTGAACACGACCGGCCTCAACAGCGGTGGCCTCAGCAGCGGTGGGCTCAACACGTCCGGCGGCGGCCTGGATTCGGGCCTCGACGGCGGCTACGACGACTACGACAGCACCCCCTACACCGGCGGCGCGCTGCGCTCCGACGCCCTCGACACCGCCGCTCTCGACGCGTCCACCTCGGCACAGGCGTCGAGCGGCACCCCGCTCAACCCGATGGGGATGGGCGGCATGGGAGGCATGGGCGGCGGCGGTATGGGCGGTGGCGGCGGCGGTGGCCAGGGCGGCCCCAGCGAGCGCACCCGGGCCGTCCTCACCGACCCGTCCAACAGCGCCACCCGGCGCGGCCGGGGCAACCGGGCCGCGTCCGTCGACGAGGACGAGGACGTCGTGTACACCCGGCCCACCACGTCCAGCGCCCCGTACCCGGTGGGCGGCGCGCCCGGTGGCGCCGGCCAGGACGGCCGCTCCACGGAGAGCGGCGACCGCACCCGCGAGGCGTGGCTCACCGAGGACGAGGACGTCTGGGGCACGGACGAGGGCGGTTCGCCGGCGGTGATCGGCCGATGAGCAGCGAGTCGATCGAGCAGCGGCTGGCCAAGGCGGTGGCCGAACTGGAGGCCACCGAGGCCGCGGTGGCGCGCGCGGAGGGCGAACTCGCCCACGCGGAGAGCACGGTGCGCTCGGCGGACCGCGCGGTCGAGGTGACCGTCACCGCGCAGGGAGACCTGCGCGCGCTGACCTTCCTGGACGACAAGTACCGCACGATGCCCGCGGGCCAGCTCGCCGCGAGCGTGCTGGAGGCGGTGCAGGAGGCACGGGCGCGGATGGCCCGGCACGTCATGGCCACCTTCGAACCCTTCACCAAGGCCAACCCCGAGGCACCCGAGATCACCGGCTTCGACGTGGACTGGAACAAGATCTTCGGGCCCGGTGTCCTGGAGGGCCCCAAGGGCGGCCGACGGCGCGGGGCCGGCCGGCTCCGCGACGAGATCAGCGAAGACCCGGAGGACTGAGAAGACGATGTCGTCGAACGCCTACTCCGCAAGCCCGCCCGCGCTCGTCGCCGGCACCCGGCAGATCGAGCAGATCAGCCGGCTGGCCAATGAGATGATCAACGAGTTCATCACGGACGTGTCGTCCACCTCCGGCTGGCCCGGACACGACGACAGCTACGCCAAGCAGATGCTGCCGCAGGAGAAGGAACAACGGGAGGGCTCCATCAAGACCGGCTCGTCCCTGTCCGAGGCGATCGTCAGCGTCGGCGACGGCACCCTCACCAACCTGAAGAGCGTGCTGGGCACCCAGAGCGGCGCACTCGACGCCATCCACGACTCGAACATCAACACGGGCGACACCGACGGTGGTTCGCACGGCGGAAAGCACTGACGCAGCGGATCGCCCCTGATGACCATCCACGCGTCGCCCCAGCTGAACAACCTCATGTTCGTGCTCATCGGCGAGAAGTTCCTCCAGGCCGACGAGGACATGGCCTTCGCCAACGGCAAGCCGTACCAGCGGCTGGGCCGGCGTATGCGTGACCTCTCGGACCTGATCGAGCAGACCACCGGTGGGGTCGGGCGCGCGCTGCCGCCGCAGGTCGGGAACAACTATGTGCGGGCGATGCACATGTTCCTCGACAGCGGCGGCGTCAACTACCTGCGGGACTTCGCCGACCAGCTCGACGGCATCGGGCAGTCCCGCACCAAGTCCTCCATGGACATCATGGAGTCGAAGTGGCAGATCATCGCCGAACTGGTCCGGCTGCTCATCGAGTTGCTGGTCATCGCGGTGCTGTCCGCCTTCACCGGAGGTTCCGCCTCCAGCCAGGCCGCGGTGGCGAAGGCCCGCAGCCGGGTCGCCATTCTCACGCTGATGGAATGGCTGATGAAGAAGACGCATCTGATGCCCAGCGTCACCGAGGCGATCGAAGAGGCGTTCACGACCTTCGCGGTACGGCTGGCCATGATGCTGGGCGCGCCCAAGGGCCGCCGGCCCAACGGGTTCGACTGGTCGCAGATCATCCAGGACGGTGTCTTCGGCGCGTTCACCGGCCTGTTCCACGGCTTGCTCTCGGACCTCGGCAAGGGCCTGAAGAACAACTTCAAGAACATCTTCAACACGCACAACCCGTTCAAGGACATCAGCGGCAACGGGAAGAAGTTCGACAACCACAAGTTCGACAACCCCGACGTCAACACCAAGCCGAACCCGAAGCCGACGCCGACCCCGAACCCGAAGACCACGCCCACCCCGACGCCGACCCCGCACCTCACGCCGACCCCGCACCTCACGCCGACCCCGACTCCGACGCCCACGCCCACGCCGAAGCCGAAGACCTTCGGCGACAAGGTGAAGCACGAACTCGGCGAGGACTTCGAGCACTTCATCACCGAGGGCGGCGCGGAGACACTCGGCGAGATCGCCACGGCGTCCATCTTCGGCTTCCCCATCGACCCTCTGAACACCTTCCTCGGCAGCGGCCTCAGCGCGATGAGCGAACGCCACCTGGGCCAGGGCGCGGGCGCGATCGGCAACAAGTTCAACTTCACCACCCCGCCACCGGTGAACACCCTCGGCACGGCGGACATCCCGGACGACTCCACCACCGATTCCAGCTCCAACACCGACTTCAACTCGGACTCCTCGACGAACGGCCCGTCGTCCAACTCGTCCACGTCCGACGACAACTCGACGACCACGTCGGGCCCCGGCCCCGTCAACACGTCCTCGAACAACGGCAGTTCGTCGACCAGCACCACCCCCCAGCGCACGTCCACGAACACCCCGCCGACCGAGTCCACCGACACCCACTTCGACGACGTGAAGGTCGACGGGGGAGACCTCCAGAGCAACGTCCCGCACGGGACGACGGGCACGTCCGGTGGGGGCAACTCGTCGTCGGGTACGCCTACGAGCCATACACCGACGAGTAACTCGCCCACGAGCAGTACGCCCACGAGCAATACGCCCACGAGGTCGCCGGAACAGGTCGACACAAGCGGCACCGACGAGGCGCAGGGGACCGGTCAGCAGAGCGACACCTCGGACACCGGCGGCAGCCCGCACACCACCGGCTCGGGAACTCCGGCGCCCGTGCGGACGGTTCAACAGCAGCCGCACAACACCGGTGACGGTCAGCAGATGGACGGTACCGACGAGGCGCAGGGGACCGGTCAGCAGAGCGACACCTCGGACACCGGCGGCAGCCCGCACACCACCGGCTCGGGAGCTCCGGCGCCCGTGCGGACGGTTCAGCAGCAGCCGCACAACACCGGTGACGGTCAGCAGACGGACGGCACCGACGAGGCGCAGGGGACCGGTCAGCAGAACGACACCTCGGACACCTCGACCACCTCGGACACCTCGACCACCTCGGACACCTCGACCACCTCGGACACCTCAACTCCGGCGCCCTCAGCAGACGTTCCGGTCACGAGCGGGTCCGACACCACCGTCGTGCCGCCGACCACGAGTACGGGCACGGGCACGACCGGGTCCGGTGTCCCCGCTTCGAGCGGGACGAACACGGGCAACTCGACGTCCGGTTCCGGTACGCCCTCGCACAGCGGCGGCAACCCGCGCACCACGACAACGGGGCGCCCGGAGGACACGACGTCCAACGGCACGGACACCACGAGCACGGAGGGCACCGACACCTCCCACTCAGATTCCGGCGCCGACAGCAACATCGATACGAACACCGGGACCGACAGCAACACCAGCACCAACACGAACACCGATCCCGCCCCCCTCCCCACCCCGAGCGACACGCACACCGGCACCGACCTGCCCACCCCCGTCGCCACCACCAGCAACAGCGCGCCGCCTACGACCAGTTCGACACCGGACACGACTCCCGCGCCGGAGACGACCCAGCCGTCCCACTCCGGTACTGCCACCCCGGCGCCGACACCGGCCCCCGTCCACACATCCTCGGACCTCTCGTCCAGCCCCGCACCGGACAGCACGCCCACACCCGACAGCACGCCCACGCCCATCCCCGAGCCCGTAGTGCTCACCCCCTCCGAGACGCCCAACACCGCGCCGGAGCCCGGGAGTTACGCGGACGCGCGGGCCGGGGTGACGCCCTCGGAGCGCAGCCACACCTGGGTCGATCCGGTCTCCCGGCCGCTCGGGGCGGACGGCACGCGCACCCAGTACGTCGTGCGGGCCGGGTTCGCCGTACGGCGTTTCACCCACGACGGTGGGCCGGTCACCGATCTCACCGTCACCTACCGGCTCACCGGCAACCCGCGCCTGGGGCCGCAGGTCGACGGCGTTCAACAGCGGCTGACGGACGGTGTGCAGCGGGTCTTCAACGCCCCGGGCCACCGGCTGGGGGACGGGAGCCTGTTGCACGTCACCGTCGTGCCGGCCGCTCCTGGCGAGACGGCGCACCTCGACGTCACTCTCACCGACCCGACGGACGGGACTCCGGCGACTCATCACTCGTGGCCGGCCGACATCTCCGACTCCGACCTGGCCCACGAGGTCGGCCACCAGCTCGGGCTGCGCGACGAGAGCGGCTTCGACTCGGCGGCTCCGCACCGTGGCGGTACGGCCAGCCTGATGGGCGACCCCACGCGGTTCACGCCCGCGTCGGACCCGGCGTACCAGCCGGGTGGGCTGAGGCCCCGTCACCTCGCGCTGATCGGCACCCTGGTCGGCGATCCCGCGGACGACCACCGGGGTGCCGGGGACGGCCGGCGTGGCACCGGCCCTCGGGGATCGCTCGCGGGCGCGCCGGGCGCGGACCCGCCCGCCCCGCTCACCCCCACCGTCGATCAGGTCGATCAGGCCGACACCGCACCGACCCCGGTGGCCACCACGTCCACGCCCCTGACGGTGTCCCACGACACGGACACGGTGGACATCGACCCGGCGGAGACGGAGACGGAGACCGAGACCGTCCTCGCGGTCGTGCCGGTTCCGGACATCACCCTGACCTCCCCGGAGGGCGACACTACCGAGCCGACCGAAGTGGTGGCCGGCGGCGGACGCCGTACCTCCTACCTCGGTGGCTACGGGCGGCGGCACGACGGGCAGTTGGGACTCGTGCACGTGGAGCCGTTCGCGCCGGACGTGGTCGACGGGCTGCACCGCCAGGTGCTCACGGCGCTCGGCAGGCCCGCTCCGGGACCGGACGACCCCGTGCTCGCGCAGCTCCGGGACGTGCTGTCGGCGGAGCAGATGGCGCTGAACCTGCCGTATCTGCGCAGTCTCGGCGGTCACCGGATCGTCCTGGACGTCGACGGCGTCGACCGGGACGTGGACGTACGGCTGTCGCTCGACAACAAGCGGCCGTCCGTACGGCAGGGCGCGCTCGACGCGAGCGATCCCGACAAGCACGTGGAGCGGCGCGGGCAGGGCACCCGGGAGATCGTCTCCGCGCAGCCGTCCGGCACGTTCTCGACGATTCCGGTGCCGTGGACGGGTTCGGTACCGATCACGGCGGCGGGTCCGGTCCGCGGGGTGGACATCGCGCTGGGCGCGACCATCACCCACAACCAGGCGGACGGTTCGACCACCGTCACCCAGATCGTGCAGACCACCAGCGCCCAGCGCAGCAACGAGCCCTCCCGGGCCTACGACTTCACAGACAACTGGCAGGTGCGCGTGGACGCGCCGGCCCCGGGCACGGACGTAGCGGATACGACCGATACAACGGATACGACCGATACAACAGGCGTGACGGATACGGCTGTTGTCGTCGCGAACCCCGATCCCGCGCGCGACTGGAGTCCGGCCGAGCAGCACGGGTCGGTCACCATCTGGTTCCCGCAGCACCTCGTGGACGCCGACACCGATCCCGGTCAGGAACTGCCCGCCCCCGCCGACATCAGGCAACTGCCGATCTACGGCGTGGACTCGGTGCTGAATCCGCGGCGGCTGTACGAGGGGGCCGCGGAGAACTTCCGCGACGACCTGGACGACACGTCGTCGGTCCAACTCGCGGACTTCCTGGGCGAACCGATACTGCGGGGCACGTTGCCGATGCAGGTCGAGGGCGGGCTGTACTCGCCGGTGCTCACCGACGCGCGCGGGCGTGCGGTCGGCATGATGCGGCTGGACGCGACGGTCCGGGGCACCACCCCGGTGGCCAAGAGCCTCGACAAGAAGATCAACCTGGAAAGCCACGTCGTCAACTCGGTCAAGAACGACCAGAACACGACGTTCAACAGCGGGGTGACCTTCACCGGCAGCGTCGGTCCGACCTTCACGAACGACCCGCGCGCGGGGCACCCGAACGCCTCCCACGGCATCGGCGGCACCGTCAACGGCAAGGGCACCGCCGGTCTCGCGGCGCAGAACGTGTTCGGCACCAGCGCCCTCGCGGGCACCATGCACGCGGTGCGCACCAACCGCAGCCATCTGCTGACCGAGGCGGACGTCGAGTACACCCTCACCCTGATCCGGCCCGACGGCTCCACCTCCACGTATACGCCCGGTACTTGGACCCACGCTCTCGATCTGCGGGTGCTCAGCGCCGAGGACGCGGCGGGGCACGAACCGAGCCCGGACGAACTGCGCGTGCTGCCGCACGAGTTGGAGACGCTGGAGTCGATCGGGCAGTCCACCGCGCCGCTCGGGGTGGACGAGAACGACGCGGAGCCGCTGTTCGAGGACGCGGAGACCTGGCTCCGGGACCACGGCTTCCTGCCACCGCCGGCGGACGCCCCGCGCCGGAGCCGACTGCCCGACGAGACGCTGGTGCAGGCCCAGTTGAACAATCTGCGGCGGCTGCAGGAGCTGCGCTCCCCGCTCGGGCTGCGCGCGGCGACGGACTCCATGGTGGACGGCGGCCACTCGCTGTTCCTGGAGATCCCCTCGGTGACGGGGCGGCGCCGGGTACGGCTCGAACTGGGCGCGCGGCGCGACCCGAGCCGGCCGGTGGAGCACCGCACGGTGCTGCCCAACATCCAGGTCATGGGCCTGGCGCAGGCGGCGGGCGGCGGCACCGCCCGGCTCGGCAACACCTACAGCCTGGGCGCCGGGTTCGGCGGCGGGCTCACCGTGCCCACGCCGCACGGTGGTGCGTGGACCCTGAGCGGCACCGGCGACTACCAGTACGTCGGCCAGGCCTCGCTCGGCAACACCACCGGCACCACGCTCGGCCACGACCAGTTCTTCATCGGCACCGGGCAGGACACCCACGAGTTCGGGGTACCGGCCCGCCTCACACTCGACCTGTACGAGGGGTCGGGCCAGGAACCCGTGTCCCGGTTCGGCGAGGTGCCGCCGCCCGCCCAACAGGGCCAGGCCGACCTGGAGTTGGGTCTTCAGGCCCCCCACGAGAGGGGAGTCGCGGGCACGATCCGGCTGGCCGTACCGCACGAGCGGACCCTGGCCGACGCGGAGCCCGCGCCGGACGGTGAGCCGTACACCGTACGGCAGGTCAGGCCGGAGGACAGGGACCGCCTGGCCATGACGGACCCGGCCACCGGCGCGCCGCACCCGGACGTGGTCCGCGTCCCGGACGACGCCCTGATCGACGTGGTGCGCGGTTCGGGGGCGCTTCAGGACGCCTTCCGGCGGATCGTCACGGGTGTTGGCGTCGACACCCACGACGGTGACGCCAACACCGGTGATGACAACAACGCCGGAGACGCCAACGACGCCGGTGACGATCCGGCCGTCCCTCCCGGCCGCGTCGCCCGGCTGGTGGACGGCTTCACCGGGTTCCTGAGCAGTTCGCTGGTCGGGAGTCCGTTCGCCGACACCACCACGGTGAGCGCCGAGTCCCGTACCACCGCGCTCTCGCCCGGTTCGCTGGTCGGCCGGGGGCACCAGATCTTCAGCGGCACCTACGTGGTGGAGGGGCTGACGCTCCCCGGACTCGGTGCCGACGGGCAGCTCGCGATCGAGATCGAGGCCGTCGCCCACACGCCCCGGCTGACGCAGAGCGTGAACCAGTACCTGGAGACCGGCATCTCCGCCGCCGACTCGGCGCAGCAGCTCAAGGGCCTTGGAAAAACGCACCAGTTCGGGGTGGGCGGCTCGGCGACGCAGAACAACCCGCCGAGTTCCACCGTGAGTTCGCAGCCCGCCGGCTCCCCGGCACCCACGCCGTCCCGCTTCAACCCGTCCGGGCGCTACCAGTACGACCGCAAGAGTGACAAGTCCGACACCCTCATCAGCGGCACCGGCACCAACCGGACGCCCACCCAGTCGGGCCTCCAGCACCGGGTCACGGCCGACGTCACCTACCTGATCACCGTACGGTCCGGGCATCGCAACGTGGTCGCCAACTCGCTCGGTTTCGGGCCGGGGGAGACCGTCACGCTCGCCGTGGACGTGCCGCGCGGGCTCCAGTTCCTGATGACGGAGAGTCAACTGCGGCGCGACGGACGGTGGATGGGCGCCCTGCCCGACCGCCCGTCCGACCCGTCGACGGC
The DNA here is from genome assembly GCF_042721125.1 of Streptomyces sp. NPDC058469. NCBI lineage: Bacteria > Bacillati > Actinomycetota > Actinomycetes > Kitasatosporales > Streptomycetaceae > Streptomyces > Streptomyces sp. NPDC058469. Next base: position 30,014 of record NZ_JBHXME010000072.1, on the reverse strand, counting down.
CGATCTGACGAGCCCGTCCCTGCCGGACCGGTACATCCACGACGGCACCCTCGGCCTGGCCGCGGTCAACTCGGTCACCGAGTTCTCCGACCAGGGAACGGGCCCGACGGCGACCCCGCAGATCGAGCAGCGCTCCCGATTCCACAACGACGTACGGCAGTTGGTGGACCGCTACGCCCCCGGTGCGACCACCCCCGGTCACGCCTCCTACCTGCCCGGTGTCGCCGCGCTGATCGCCGACAACACGGGTGTCGCCGGGAAGCGGGCGCTGATCGGGCGCGGCGGCGGACAGACGAGGTTCAGCTTCCGGCACCACCGGTTCGGCGGCGCGGCCCTGGTCGAGGTGACGTTCTCGGCCCGCCCCACGAGCACCGCCGCGGACCGGGGCGCGGTGCGGGGCACCGCCGTGCCGGGCGACAAGTCCGGTATCGAGCAGTGGGGTTCGCACACGGCGGAGGGGCGTTCGCTCTCCTCCTCGGTGGGCCGGACGCACCGTCTCACCGGCAACCCGACGGCCCGGTTCAGCCGCCCCGACACCGACGACCGTACGGACCGGCTCGGCCCCTCCGCCACTGTGGTCTCCTCGTCCAGCAAGGTCGACAAGCAGGGGCGCACGGCCGAGGACCGGTTCTGGCTGCGCACCGACAGCGCCGCCGACTTCGACGGCCTGGACTACGAGTTGGTCGCCACCGTCCGCTCCACCCTGGTCACCGACTGGCCGCCCAACGTGCTGGGCGCGCTGGTGCAGCGCGGGGTCATCGCCTGGGACGACGCCGACGCGCAAACCCGCTCCTGGCTCAGCCGCACCCTCTCCGGCGAACTCGGCGGCCAGGTCCGGGTACCGGCCCAGGTGAGCCTGCGCTTCACCGGCAGCGAGACCGACAGCACCCGACCCCCGCTGCCCGCGCCCCCGCCGCCTTCGCTGTCCCGCGTCGACCCCCGCCAACTGTCCGGCACACAACCCGCGTTGCGGGACGCGGACCTGTTCCACCCGACCGGCTCCGTCCCGGTCTACGGCTTCGACGCCTGGAGCCAGCTGTACACGGCCCTCGACCAGGTGGCCCCGGACACCGGGAGCGGTTGGCGTTCCGTACCGGCCTCGGCCTCCGACGAGAACGCGTCGGTACGGCTCGGCGAACTCATCCAGGCCGGCACGCTGTCGCTGGACACGCCCCGTCAGGTCGGCGGCATGCTGGAGTCGATGCCGGGCGCGTTCCCGTTGCGGAACGCCCCGGACCAACGGCCCACCCTCACCGTCTCGTTGTACCGGCCGAGGGCGGTCACCGACGGCGGCGACGTGACCCTCGACCGGCTGCGGATCAGCACGCAGAGCAGCAGCACGGTCTCCGGCGGCGACACCACCACCGGGCTGTCGCTGCCGTTCGTCATGAGCGCCGACGACCCCGACCGCAACCTCCTCGGCGCGACCCCGCCGGTGCTCCAACGGCCCGTGGACGCAAGCAACTTCGGTAGCGGAGTCTCCGGCGGCCGCCGCGACTGGCTCAAGACCGGCAGCACCAGCCTGCCCGCCGAGGGCCGCGGCACCCGCAGCTACGAGGTGCAGGCCGACGTCCACATCGAGGTCACCGGCCCCGAGGGCGTACGCCATGTCACCGGTACGGCCACGATCCGCATCGAGGAGCGCGACGCCCTCGGCCACGGCATCACCGAGCCCAATCCGGTGCCCCAGGTCTACGACCTCCCGGCCCTGCTCACCGAGGGCACCGGCACCGCACCGCAGGACTGGGCGACGACCCGGTTGCGGGACGTACGGAACAACCTGAACGCGGGCGTCGACCTCACCGACGACGGCTTCCAGCTCTGGGTGGCCACCGGCCCCGACCCGGACGGCTCCCGCCTGACCCTGGCCCTCTACGCGGCGTCGCGGGCGGCCCGGGACAACGGACGCCCGGTGGAACTGGTCACCCGGGGCCCGGAGGGCCTGCGCATCTGGTCCTTCGACCCGGACGGCACGCTGACGGCGCCGCCGACGGGGAGGCCGGGTACGGGGGATGTGGCACCGGGCACAGGCAATACGGCGCCGGGTTCCACCACCGGTGTCGCGTCCCTGGACCAGGCATGGGCGAACTTCGAGCGCGCCGCCGCCGCGTTCGACCAGGCCGAGGACGACCACGCCACCGCGCTCAACGACGAACACGAGCAGCGGGAGTCGCGGCCCGACGCGCAGGACGCCCTGAACGAGGCGGTCACCGCGCTGACGGACGCGGCGAACGAGGCTCACCGGACCGACACGGCCGCGACCACCGCCGAGCAGGAGGCGGACCGGGCCGAACAGGACCTCGATGACCTCGTCAACCGCGAGAAGACCCTGACCGGCGGGATCTCCGGGGCCCGCCGCGCGATCGGCCCGCTCACCGACGCGGTCTCGGAGGGCGAGCGCCAGGAGCTGCGTCTCAGCGCCCAGATCAAGACCGCCCGCCGCCAACTGGCCGACCTCACGGCCCGCGCCGCCGCGGCCTCGACGACAAAGGCCTCCGGCTCCGGCGACACGGAGAACGCTCCGGTGCCGGGCCCGTCCGGCACGGATGGCGCTACGACGGTCGAGAGCGCGACGCCGGGTACGGTCCCGCAGGACTCGGAGACGCCGGGCCCGATCACGTCGGGCACCGTCGCGCCGGACACGGTCGTGGAACCCGCGCCGGACACGGTCGTGGAACCCGCGCCGGACACGGTCGGAGGACCGCCGGTCGGGGACGACACCACCGCCCCCGCCCCCGCCGTAGACCCCCGTCTCACCCAGCAGATCGACGAAGTCACCGCCCAGGTCGGCAAGTTGGACGCCGATCTCGGCGGGGTGCGGGCCGGGCTTGAGCGGGACCGTGCCGCGCTCCAGGACACGCAGGCCGGCCTGGACCGTGACGTGGCGGCCCTGGACGAGGCGCGGGCGCAACTCCCGGGCGCCAAGGCCACGGCCGGCACCCGGCGTTCGGACGCCGACACGGCTCGCGGGCATGCCGAGGACGCGGCCCTGGTCCACGAGGACGCGCTTGAGAACCATGGGCGGGCGGCGCAGACGCTCGGCGAGATCGACGCCCGGATCGGCAACGCCCTCGGCAGGCGCGACGACGCCGCGGCCCGCCGGGCGTCGGCGGAGACCGCGCTGTCCGGCGCGACCGGCCCGGTGCTGGCCGCCGGCCCCTCGACGCTGCCCACATCACGCACGACGCTGGCTTCGGTCAGCCCGCGCCGGCCTGGCTCGGGCCGCCCCCGCACGGCGGGTCCCTCCACCGACAACACCCCGCTCCCGGGCGACGACAGCATCTCCGAGAGCGACAACTCGACCACCGGGAACGAGGATTCGGGGGACGAGGATTCAGGGGGAGACGACGGTTCGGACGCGAACACCGAACTGACCACTCCCGATCCGACGTCTCTCGTCCCGCCGAAGGACACCCCAGCGACCGGCGGCAACGACACCACCGGCGGGGACCAAGGCAGCACGTCCGGAGACCCCGGCACGACCTCCGCCCAGGACAGCGCGTTCGACGCCCTGGTCGGTAACACCACCACCACGTCCACCGACCTGCACGGCGCACCGGCGGACACGGACACGGACGCGGCGCCCCTCACCCAGGACGAGACGGACGAAGCCAAGGCCAAGACTGAAGCCAAGGGCAAGGGCAAGGCCCCTGCACAGGACGACACCAACGACACGTCGCCCGACCCCACTTCATCCGACCCGACGGCCCCCAACCTCACCGCACCCCAGCCCGCCGCCTTCCAAGTGCGGGCGCCGCGAGGCAATTTGGTGCCGACACGCGGTGACGGCCGATGCATCCTCTACACGTTCATCGGCACCGACCCGGCGCGGGTCCGCGACCGGTTGCCCCAACTGCGGACCCAGGCTCCGGAGACCTATGCCTGGCTGGGCGACCCGAATCAAGTCCGTGCCGGGCTGGCCCAGTTCACCCGGTGGCGGCCGGGCACCCCGATGCCCCGGGCCGGCCACCACCTGATGCTCGCGGCCGACCAACTGCGCATCCTCGCCGAGGACCGACTGCTCACCGCGCGCAGCGAACGCCCGTTGCCGCACGAGGTGGTGGGCCAGGTACGGCAGACGCTTGCGGGCTGGTTCCAGGGGCGCACCGCGACCATGAACCAGCCCGAACTCCTGGCGAGCCTCGGCGAGTACGGCATCACAGGGGTGACAGAGCCGGACCAGTTGGAGCGGGACGATCTCGACACGCTCTACATCGAGGCGCTGACCGGTAACGAGGCGACCGGCCCGGCGCAGCCCAGCGTTCGCGACATGTTCGCGTACCTGCGCGACACCGACCAGCTGCCCACGCTGGACCGCCTCACCGACGACCAGCTCCGCAGGCTGCTCGGGCACGGTTACACCGTCAGCGACGCACAGTTCACCGACGCCGAACTGGCCCACGCGCTCAACGCCGTCCAGAACTGGTCCACGGCATACGAGAGCAACCAGGGCGAGTTGTTCCTCCCGCTGCTGGCGGACACCCTGGACGTGGCCGTCGAGGTACTGCGGCCGGACCCGTCGACCGGCCGCGGCAGCGTCACCCGCGTCGGCTCGCCCACCGCCACCCGGGTCCTGGAGGTCCACTACACGGGCCTGAACCACTACAACGCCACCGACGCCGGCCCGCTCACCGTCGACCCGACGACCATCACCCCGGCGCCGGCGCCCAGGGGCCCCGGGGACGCCAACAGCGTTCAGCCGAACGGCCGTTACCGTCCCGCGCCGACCCGTGACGCCGATGACGACCTGCCTGCGTCCCGTGTCGCCGATCCCGCTCCCAAGGACACCTGGCACGGCTTGCGTCCGCATGCCCGTCCCGCTGTTCACTCCACGGAGCGGTTCGATCCGCACGCGGACCAGTCCAACTCGCCCCGCCCCGGGGCCCTCAGCGGCGCGACGACTCTCGTCCGGACCAACATCCGTCGTATCCAGGCGCCCAACGGTCAGTGGATACGGGACTACACGCTCAACCTCCCGGTCACCACCGCGAACCCGGACCTCACCCAACAGCTCAACGAGCGCATCACGGGTCTCCTGGACACGCACCTCAACTCCGGTCTCGCGCTGCCCAGTTCGGGCGACCAGCTCCACATCAACCTCAACCTGATCGCCGACTCCGATCACCCCGAGACGATCACTCTCACGGACACCGAGAATCCGGGCCGCGCCGACCAACTCCACCTGGATGCCAACCACTCGGACGAGGACCTCCTCCACGAGGTCCTGCACTACCTCGGTCTGCCGGACGAGCAGCGCGACAACGACTTCCTTCTCCGCAACCACGCGAACAGCACCGCCGTCCGAACCACCGGCCTCATGGCCACCACCCAGACGCCCGTCCACATTCCCCGCAGGTATCTCCGCACGATCGAGAACGTCACGTCCGCGGGCCCTCAACTCCATGACCACACAGGCCAGAACGAGACGACCCCGCCCCAAGACCCCGACACCACCCCCATCCCCACCGACACGCCCCTCACCTGGCCCACCTCCCAGGCCCCGACCGCACAGCCGCCCGCACACGGCCGACTCCCGTCGAGTTACGTGAACTCCTACGGCGCGCTCCCGGACGGGACCGTCGGGCTCGTGTACATGGAGCCCTTCTCCGACGAGGTGATGCAGGGGCTGCACGGGCAGGTCTACGAGGCGCTCGGGCTGGATGTCGACAACCCGCCCGAGTCGGTGCGCGAACAGGTGCAGGACGCGCTGAGCCGGGAGAACCTCGCGCTCCAACTGCCCTATCTGCGCTCGAACGGCGGTCACCGCATCACCGTCCAGGTCGGCGGACGCGATCGCACCGTCGACGTACAGCTGACGCTTTCCGACGCGCGGGCCTCGTTGCGGCAGGGGCGCTTCGACCCGCGTGACCCCGACAAGCATGTCGAGCGGCGCGGGTTCGGCACGCGGGAGAACTTCTCCAGCCAGCCGTCGGGGACGTACCGCACGATCCAGGCGCCGTGGACCGGTACGTTCCCGATCACCGCGCCGACGCCGGTGCGGGCGGTGGACGGGTCGGTGACGCTGTCCATCACGCACAACCAGGCCAGTGACGCGACGACCGTCACCCAGGCCGTCCAGACGACGTCCGCCCAGCGCTCCAACGAGCCTTCTGATCCGGTGGAGTTCACCACCCACTGGCGCGTGCGCGTGGACGCCCCCGCGGTCACCGCGGCACCCACCGCGCCGACCGCGCCCGCCACCGCCCCGGCGACGGACGGGTGGCGTGGGCCGGTGTCGCACGGTTCCACCACGATCTGGTTCCCGCGGCACCTCACCACCGCCGACCCGGCGCCGGGTGGGCTGCCCGCGCCTGCCGCGCCGACCGATCTCCCGCTCTACGGCGTCGACTCCGTGATCGACCCCCGGGCGCTGTACGAGCACGTCCACCAGACATTCCATGCCGATCTCGACGACACCGCCGCCGGGCAGGTCGCGGACTTCCTCTCCGAGCAGGTGCTGCGCGGCACGCTGCCGATGCAGATCCACGGCGGGCTCTACTCGCCCGTGATCACCGACGCCGACGGCAACGCGGTCGGCATGCTGCGCCTGGTCACCACGCCGGGGACCAGCACCCCGCAGCGGCAGAGCACCGCGGGCCAGATCAACCTTGAGAGCCATCTGGTCAACACCGCGAAGGTGGACCTCTCCTCGAAGTACACCAGCGGGATCGGCGTCAGTGGCACCGCCGCCGTCGCCCTCACCGGCGACCACAGTCAGGGTCATCCGGACGCGTCGAGCATGATCGGCGGCAGCCTCGGTCTGCGCGTGCAGGGGCAGGCGACCGTCACCAACACGTACAGCGCGAGCAGTTCCGCCGGCACGATGCACGCCATCCGCACCAACCAGAGCCATCTGCTCGCCCCCACCGCGGTCACCTACCGGGTCACCCTGATCCAGCCGGACGGCAACGAGCTGCACGCGCCCGTGCTTCCCCGGACGCACGGCATGGATCTACGGCTCCTGAGCGGGACGACCGCCGCCGGGCACACGCCGACCGCCGCCGAGACGCGTGAACTCCCGCACTCCCTGGAGCGGTTGGACGGCATCGGGCTGAGCGCGGCCCCGCTCGACGTCGCCGGCACGGACGGGCTGTTCGACGAGGCCGAGGCGTGGCTGCGCCGCGAGGGTTTCCTGCCGCCCGCCCTAACGGCCCCGGCCCCCACCGGAGTTGGTGGCCGGGTGAAGCAGGCGGTGCGCAGCCACGAGCCCGAGCACCAGATCCGGCTGCACGCCCAGCTCAACAACTTGCGCCGGCTGAACGAGGCCCGTTCCCGCACCGGGCTGCGTGCCGCGACCGACGCAATGGTCGACGGCGGACATGCCCTGCACTTCGAGGTGCCCAACAGCACTGACACGGGCGTCCGTCGGGTCCGCCTGCTGCTCACCGCCGAACGGGACACCGGGCAGGCCAGCACTCATCACCTGGTCCTGCCGGGCATCCAGGTCATGGGCCTGGCCCAGATGGCGGGCAGCGACGCCGAGCAGCGCGGTGAGTCGTACAGCGGTGCGTTCGGAGCGTTGGGCAGTGTCGGCGGGCCGTTGCGCAGCTGGGGGTCCATCGCGTTCGGGGGCGACTACCAGCACGGCCGGCAGATCACGCACGGCGACACCGTGGGCGGCGCCACCGGCCACGACCAGTTCTTCATCGCCACCGGCCAGGACAGCCACGCGTTCGACGTGCCGGTGCGACTGGCCCTGGACCTGTACGCGGACGACGGGGTCGAGCCGAGCGAGCGGTTCGGGCGGAACCTGAACCAGGCCGCCGCCCCGGCACCGGCCGCCGTACCTGCCCCAACTGCCGCCGGTGCGCCGCCCGTTGCCCCCGTACCGCCCGTCGCACCGACGGTCACCGGCTCGCTGCGGCTTGCGGTGCCGCACGGCCGTACCCACGCACCCGCGACCACCCCCGCGCCGCCCGCACGCGCCGACGGGGCGCCGCGTCCGGTCGCCGCGACCGACACGGACCGTCTCGCCGCGACCGACAACCGGGGCACCCCGCGGCCGGGACTGGTGCGCGTACCGGACGACGCGCTGATCGACACCGTGCGCGGCTCCGCGGCCATCGAGTCGGTCTTCCGGCGGGCCGCCCGGGAGATCCGCCACCAGGCACAGCAGGCGACGCCCGCCATCCCGGCCACCGGCCCGATCCTCCCGGTCACCGCCCCCGGCACGGCACCCGCCCCCGCCGCGCCGCAGCGCGCGAGCCTCTTCCCGCTCGCCGGGCGCGGGCTGATGGACAGCACGACGCGTGCCGCCGAGACCCGGCACGCGGCGATCACGCCGGGCAGTCTCGTCGCGCATGGCCACGAACTGTTCAAGAACTCCTACGTAGTCGAGGGTCTGAGCCTGCCGGGGACGATGGCGGACGGCCAGTACTCGCTGGAGATCCAGGCCGTCGCGCACCGGCCCCGCCTGCTCGACACCACCCGGCAGTATCTGGAGACGGGCGTCTCGGCCACCGACAGCGCCCAGCAGCTCAAGTCCCTCGGAAAATCGAACCAGTTCGGCGGCACCGGGTCGGCCACCCAGAACTCGACCACACCGGTGGCGCAGGGCAACACCGGTACCGAGCCGGACGGTTCGCCCTCCACCGGCCAGAGCACCACCAAGCCGAACAAGAACCAGCTCAGCCCGGCGGTACGGCTCAACAAGGTGTCCCGCACCGACACCTCCGACACGCTCGCCGCCAGCACGGGCGTCAACCGCACTCCCACCGAGAGCGGCAACCTGCACCGGGTGGTCGCCGACGTCACCTATGTGGTCACGGTCCGGGCCGGCTCCCGCACGCTGGGCAACGGGATCCGTGACCTCGGCACGATCGACCCCGTCATTTTCGCGGTGGACGTCCCCGACGGGCTCCAGTTCCTCATGACCCAGGGCCAACTCGACCGTGACGCACGGTGGATGGGCTCGGTGACCGGGCTCACCCCGGCGCCCGTCCAGGGCCAGGCTCCGCTGCCGGCGGCGTACGTGCGCAACCGGCAACTGGGCCTCGGCGGCGTCCTCTCGGTCAGCGAGTACGAGACCGTCCCCGCCCCCGCACCCGCCGCGGCCCCCGCACCCGGCGCCAACGCCCCGATCCCGTTGGTGCAGCTCAACAACGAGGTGGAGCGGCGCGGCCAGGTCGGGCGCCGGCTGCGGGCCCTGGTCGAGACCGAGGCACCCGGAGTGTTCACCCCGGGGCACGCCGGCCACCAGCCCGGTGTGCTCGGCCGGATCGCCCAGCTCACCTCCACCGCCGGACTGCGCTCACTGCCCGGACGCGGCCCGGACGGCACCCCGCACCCGGCCACCACCCGTTTCCACTTCCGGCACCACGGTTACGGCGGTGAGCGGCTGGTCGAGGTCATGCTGCGGGCGAGGCCCCGGGCGGCCCAGAACCTGGCCGGTGTCCGAGGCACCTCCACCCCCGGCTCGGGCCTCGAACAGTGGCAGTCGCACACCGCCGCGGGCCGCAGCGTCACCCGCGCCTCGGTCGGGCAGGCGCAGCTCCCGGTCACGCCGGCGGTCCGCTATCTCCGTCCGGACCAGGGTCCCGATCCCCTGACGACGGACCGCGCGGAGCTGGGGTTCACCCCGCAGTCGGCCAGCAGCATCTCGGCCCGGCGGGCGACCACGGCCGACAACCGGTTCTGGCTGCGCACGGACAACGGTGCCGACTTCGACAACCTGCAGTACGACTACGAGCTGACGGTCCGTTCCGCGCTGGTCGTCGACTGGCCGCCCAACGTCATCGGCGGTCTCATCCAGCACGGTGTCATCGCCTGGTCCGACGCGGACGGGGACGTACGCCAGTGGATCGACAGGCTGCTGGCGGGCGGCAACGTGCGCACCGACACCGTCCCGGTCCGGCTGGCGCTGCGGTTCACCGGTACCGAGACCAACGTGCCCGTACCGACGGCCACGGTGACAGCCGCGTCCGCCGAGTCCGGCGCCGACCCGCGCAACACCGCGCTGCGCGACCTCGCCCGCACCCCGTATCTCGCCGACGCGCAGATGTTCCATCCGGTGGGCCCGACCCCGGCGTTCCACTTCGACGGCTGGGCACATCTGGAGACGGCGCTGAACAACGTCGCGCCGCGCCGCCCAGGAGGTTGGCACGCGCAGATCACCTCCGTGTCGGTGGAGGGACAGGCCGTCCGGCTCGGCCAGTTGATCCAGGCCGGACGGGTCAGCCTCGACCGTCCCCGGCTGGCCGCCGACCTCACCCGCACCATGCCCGGCACCCAGCCCTTCGAAGGGGCACCCGACCAGGCCCCGTCGATCGCGGTGACGCTGTACAACCCGCGCCGTTCCACCAACGCCGACGACGTCACCCTCGACCAGCTCCACAACACCACCGACACGGTGAGCACCGCCGCCGGCGCGGACCACTCCCTCGCGACCTCGCTCACATACCGCCTGAGCGGTGAGGACAACAATCGCCAGCTCGGCGGGATCAACGTCCCGCTCGCGCAACGGCAGACCCAGCCCTCGGCCTTCGGCGGCAGCACCACCGGCAGCCGCCGTGACTGGCTGAAGTCCGGCAGCACCGCCGCACCCGCCAACGGGGCGCGCGGGACGCGGAGTTACGTCGTCGATGTCGACGCGCATCTGCTCGTAGAGGGACCGCAGGGCACCCGCCACGTCACCGGCACCGTCACCCTCCGCATCGAGGAACGTGACCTGCTCGGCCACGGTCTGCTCGCCCCGGCCGAGACCCCGCCGAACCTCCACGACCTGCCCGCGCTCGTCCCCGACTGGGCCACCGTAGAACCGCACACGTTGCCCGAACGCCTCAACTCCGCGATCCCCGCGGGCAGTCACGGCGTCCAGCTCTGGGTGGCCCTCGGCGCCGACCCGCAGGGCACGCGGCTCGGTCAGGCGCTCTACGGGGCCTCGCGTGCGGCCGTGCTCGGCAATCGCCCGTTGGAGCTGATGACCCGTGACCCGCAGGGCATCCGCCGCTGGGAGTTCAACCCTGACGGTGCCCTCGTCACCGCCGACCCCGACCTGACCGTCGCGTGGGACGCCTTCGACGCCCAGGCCGAACTCCTGTACACCGCCACGGACACGCTCGCCGACACCCCGCAGCTGCTGAGCCTCCGCTTCGCCGCCCGCCGGGAGGCCAACCAGGCGTACACGGAAGCCGTGGAAACCCACGAGGCGACGCAGCGCGCGGTCACGGACGCGACCACCGCCCATACCCGGGCGAGGAAGACGGCCGCCGTCTCCGCCAGGGCCGCGCGCCAGGCGGAGGCACTGCTCGCACGGCTGAAGCGGGACCTCGCGGAGGCCCGACGGACCGCCACGACACTGCCGCCGGTCATCAGGCAGCACGAGCGGGACGAGACCAAGGGCCACCGCGATCTTCAGGCGGCCCTGGCCGCGCTGACGCAGGCCGAGAACGCCGCACGGGCCGCCGCCCAACAGGCCGCGACGAACGGGCAGTCGAGCGCCACTCCCGCCCCGGCCCCTGCCGCATCCGGCGCCCCGCGTCTCCACACCCCCGCGCCCGATGTCGCCGACGACCCCCGCGTCCAGGCCGTGCTCCCGGCGATCGCCGCCGCCGACAACGCGATCCAGCGGGCCACCGCGGCGCTCACCGCCGCCCGGCCGGTGCTGGCACGGGCTGAGCACATCGTCGAGGTCGGACCGGACCGCATCAGCGAGGAGGAGGACAATCACGAGCGGGCCGTGGCGAAGGAGCGGGAGGACGCGGAGGCCGAGGCCGACGCGGCCCACGACCTCCAGCTCGCCACGGAGAAGGAGACCGACGCCCGGCGCGAGGTGGCCGAGGCCGCGGACGAAGTCACCGACCGCGACGGGGAGATCGTCGCCGCCGTCACCGCGCAGTTGCAGGCCGCCGCCGACCAGGTGGCGGCGACCGCCGCACTGCCCGGCCTGTCGAGTGACGTCCAGGACAGCGCGCCGACCCCCGAACAGTCCCTGCGGACGACCTTCGCCACCACCTCGCCCCGCTGGCCCACGCCCGACGGCCCGGCCACCCCCCTCCCGGCCGGCGGCCAGACCCACACCCCGCCCGCCGCCGTCACCGGCAGCACCAACGCCGGGACCGGCACCACGGGGACGAACCCCACGAACCCCACGACGACCACGACACCCACGCCGAAGCCAAAGCCGAAGCCGAAGAAGAGCGGGCCGTCCAAGTCCGGTACGAGCAACGCCAAGACGGACAAGGGCAAGGACAACAAGGGCAAGAAGCCTGCCACCGGCAAGAGCACGGCCCTCGACAAGGGCAAGGGCAAGGCCAAGCCCCCGCTCGTCCAGTCGCCCTCGCTCCCCGGCACGAGCCCGGCCGCCCCGCAGTCTCCCTATGCGGCCCCCTCCGGCCGCGTCGTCGCGACCCCCGGCGACGGCTACTGCCTCCTCTACGCCGTCATCGGCAGCGCGCCGGACCTGGTCCGCACCCGCCTGCGGCAGGCCGACCCGGCCTTCTCCCCGGGCACCGCCGCCTGGCTCGCAAGCCCCGACGACGTACGGGACACCCTCAGGACACTCACGGGGCAGCCGCAGACCACCAACCGGGGAACAGGCCATCTGCGGGCCGCGCAGCGGGGGTTGCAGAACCTGGTCCGGGCCCGGCTGGCAGCGGCACGCGACGGCAGTCGTCCGCTCCCGCCGCAGGTGCTCGGCCAGCTCCGGGGCGTCCTCGCCGGCGAGTTCGCGAGGCTGGTGGGGAGTGCGTCCGACGCCGCTGTCGACAACCAACTGGTCGTGTACGGCATCCAGGGCGTCACCCACACCGAGGACCTGGACCCGATCGACCTCCAGATCCGCTACACACAGGCCATCACGGCACCCAACGCACCGCCCCCGCTGACCGGCAACCCACCGAGCAACCGGCGGATGTTCGCCTATCTGCGGTCGATGGGCGTGCTGCCGACGCCCGCCACCATGACCACGGACGAACGCCGGTGGCTGCTGACCGCCGGCTATCACCGGAGCACCGTCCCCCTCACCCAGGGCGAGGCGCGCCTGCTCGACAGCGCGGTGGACAACTGGTCGGACTCGTGGGCGGACCCGGTCGGCGACACCTTCCTGCCGCTGCTCGCCGACACCCTCGAAGCCCCGATCCACGTCTTCGAACCGGTGACCAACACAACCGCCGGCCCTCGTGGCATCGTGCTGCGCTACGGCCCGACGAACACCAACACCCCAGCGCTGGAGGTCCGTTACACGGGCCTGAACCACTACAGCGCGAGCGACGCGAACCCGGATGCCACCCCGGCGGACATCACCACGTCGAAGGCACCCCGGGGTCCCGAGGACGCCAACAGCGTTCAGCCGAACGGCCGTTACCGTCCCGCGCCGATCCGTGACGCCGATGACGACCTGCCTGCGTCCCGTGTCGCCGATCCCGCGCCCAAGGACACCTGGCACGGCTTGCGTCCGCACGCCCGCGCCGCCGTTCACAGCACGGAGCGGTTCGATCCGCACGCGGGCCAGTCCAACTCGCCCCGCCCTGGGGTTCTCAGCGGTGCTACGACTCTCATCCGGACGCAGGTCCGTCGTATCCAGGCGCCCAACGGCCAGTGGATACGGGACTACACGCTCAACCTCCCGGTCGCCACGGCCAACCCGGACCTCGCTCAGCAGCTCAACGAGCGCATCACACGTCTCCTGGACACGCACCTCAACTCCGGTCTGGCGCTGCCCAGTTCGGGCGATCAGCTCCACATCAACCTCAACCTGATCGCCGACCCGGCCCACCCCGAGACGATCACTCTCACGGACATCGCGAACCCGGGCCGGGCCGACCAACTCCACCTGGACGCCGGCCATTCCGACGAGGACCTCCTGCACGAGGTCCTGCACTACCTCGGTCTGCCGGACGAGCAGCGCGACAACGACTTCCTGTTGCGCAACCACGCGAACAGCACCACGGTCCACACCACCGGCCTCATGGCCGGCACACAGACCCCCGTCCACATCCCGCACCGCTACCTCCGCACCATCGAGAACGTCACCGCGGCCGGCCCCCAACTCCACGACCACGCGGGCCAGGACGAGACGACGCCTGTCCGCGACCCCGACGCCACGCCCATCCCCACGGACGCCCCCCTCACCTGGCCCGCTTCGAACGCCCCGACCGCACAGCCGCCCGCGCAGGTCCAACTGCCGTCGAGCTACGTGAACTCCTACGGCGCGGTCCCGGACGGGACCGTCGGGCTCGTGTACGCGGAGCCGTTCTCCGACGAGGTGATCGAAGGGCTGCACGGGCAGGTCTACGAGGCGCTCGGGCTGGATGTCGACAACCCGCCCGACTCGGTGCGAGAGCAGGTGCGGGGCGAGCTGAGCCGGGAGAACCTCGCGCTCCAACTGCCGTATCTGCGCTCGAACGGCGGTCTCCGCATCACCGTCCAGGTCGGCGGCCGTGATCACACGGTCGACGTTCAGCTGACGCTCTCCGATGCCCGGGCCTCGTTGCGGCAGGGGCGCTTCGACCCGCGTGATCCGGACAAGCATGTCGAGCGGCGCGGGTTCGGCACGCGGGAGAACTTCTCCAGCCAGCCGTCCGGGACGTACCGAACGTTCCAGGTGCCGTGGACCGGGTCCTGGCCGATCACCGCGCCTACCGCGGTGCGGGCGGTGGACGGATCGCTGACGGCGGCGATCACCCACAACCAGGCGAGCGATGCGACGACCGTCACCCAGGCCGTGCAGACCACGTCCTCCCAGCGCTCCAACGAGCCTTCTGATCCTGTGGAGTTCAGCACCCGGTGGCGAGTGCGTGTCGACGCGCCCGCCGTCACCGCGCCCACCACCACGACCGCCCCGGCACCGGACGGGTGGGGCACGGCGGAGTCCCACGGCCCCACCACGATCTGGTTCCCCCGGCACCTCACCACCGCCGACCCGGCGCCGGGTTCGCTGCCCGCCCCCGCCGCGATGGCCGATCTCCCCCTCTACGGCGTCGACTCGGTGATCGACCCGAGGGCCCTGTACGAGCACGTCCACCAGACATTCCATGCCGATCTCGACGACACCGCCGCCGGGCAGGTCGCGGACTTCCTCTCCGAGCAGGTGCTGCGGGGCACGTTGCCCATGCAGGTGGACGGCGGGATCTACTCGCCCGTGATCACCGACGCCGACGGCAACGCGGTCGGCATGCTGCACCTGGTCACCACGCCCGCTGTCGGCACCCCGCTGCGGCAGAGCACCGCGGGCCAGATCAACCTTGAGAGCCATCTGGTCAACACCGCGAAGGTGGACCTCTCTTCGAAGTACACCAGCGGGATCGGGGTCAGCGGGAGTGGTGCCGCCGCTCTCACCGGTGATCACAGCCAGGGTCATCCGGACGCCTCCAGCACCGTCGGTGGCAGCCTCGGCCTGCGCGGGCAGACCCAGGCGACCGTCACCAACACCTACAGCGCGAGCAGTTCCGCCGGCACGATGCACGCCATCCGCACCAACCGCGGCCACCTCCTCACCCCCTCCGGCGTCACCTACCAGGTCACCCTGATCCGGCCCGACGGCACCGAGACGCAGGCCCCGGCGCTCACCCGGACGCACGGCATGGACCTACGGGTCCTGAGCAAGGCGGACGCCACAGGGCACACGCCGACCGCCGCCGAGACGCGTGAACTCCCGGACTCCTTGGAGCGGTTGGACGGCATCGGGCTGAGCGCGGCGCCGCTCGACGTCACCGGTACGGACGGGCTGTTCAACGAGGCCGAGGCGTGGCTGCGCCGCGAGGGTTTCCTGCCGCCCGCCCCAACGGCCCCGGCCCCCACCGGAGTTGGCGCGCGGCTGAAGCAGGCGCTGCGCAACCACGAGCCCGAGCACCAGATCCGGCTGCACGCCCAGCTGAACAACCTGCGCCGACTGAGGGAGACGCGTTCCCGTACGGGGCTGCGTGCCGCGACCGACGCGATGGTCGACGGCGGGCACTCCCTGCACTTCGAGGTGCCCAACAGCACCGACACGGGCGTCCGTCGGGTCAGGCTGCTGCTGACCGCCGAACGGGACACCGGGCAGGCCAGCACCCACGACCTGGTTCTGCCGGGCATCCAGGTCATGGGTCTGGCTCAGATGGCCGGCAGCGACGCCGAGCAGCGCGGTGAGTCGTACGGCGGCGCGCTCGGGCCGATGGCCAGTGTCAGCGGGCCGCTGGGGAGTTGGGGGTCCATCGGGTTCGGGGGCGACTACCAGTACGGCCACCAGGTCACCCACGGCGACACCGTGGGCGGCGCGACCTCGCACGATCAGTTCTACATCGGCACCGGCCAGGACAGCCACGCGTTCGACGTGCCGGTGCGACTGGCCCTGGACCTGTACGCGGACGACAGCGACCGGCCCAGCGAGCGGTTCGGGCGGAACGTGAACCAGGCCGCCGCACCGGTACCGGGCGCCGTACCGGCCCCAACTGTCCCCGGTGCGCCGCCCGTTGCCCCGGCGCCGCCCGTCGTCCCTTCGTCGACGGTCACCGGTTCGCTGCGGCTTGCGGTGCCGGACGGCCGTACCCACGCGCCCTCGGCGACTCCCGCGCCGCCCGCCGCACGGGCCGACGGGGCGCCGCGTCGACCCAACGCGGTCGACAGGGCACGGCTCGACGCGACCGACGCCACCGGCACCCCGCGTCCGGGTCTGGTGCGGATACCGGACGACGCGTTGATCGACACCGTGCGCGGCTCGGCGGCCATCGAGTCCGTCTTCCAGCGGGCCGCCACGGTCATCCGCCACCAGGCCCAGCCGACGCCACCCGCCACCGCCGCCACGGGCCCGATCCTCCCGGTCACCGCCCCCGCGACCACCGGTACCGCCCCCGCCCCGACCGCCGCCCCGCCGCGGCGCGACGGCATCTCCCCGCTCGCCGGGCGCGGGCTCACGGACAGCACGACGCGTGCCGCCGAGACCCGGCACGCGGCGATCACCCCGGGCAGTCTCGTCGCGCATGGCCACGAACTGTTCAAGAATTCCTACGTAGTCGAGGGTCTGAGCCTGCCGGGGACGATGGCGGACGGCCAGTACTCGCTGGAGATCCAGGCCGTCGCGCACCAGCCCCGCCTGCTGGACACCACCCGGCAGTACCTGGAGACCGGCGTCTCGGCCACCGACAGTGCCCAGCAGCTCAAGTCCCTCGGAAAGTCGCACCAGTTCGGTGGCAGCGGGGTGGTCACCCAGAACCCGCCCCCGCAGCCGGCGGGGCAGGGCGACACCGGTCCGGAGTCGGACGGTTCGGTCTCCACCAGCCAGACCAGCGGCAAGTCGTACAAGGGCCTCTTCAACCCCTCGGCACGGCTCGGCTATGTCGCCCGCACCGATACCGCCGACACCCTCTCCGCCAGTACGGGTGTCAACCGCACCCCCACCGAGAGCGGCACCCTGCACCGCGTGGTCGCCGACGTCACCTACTTCGTCACGGTCCGCGCGGGCTCCCGCACCCTGTTCAACGGCGTCGGCGAGCCCGGCACGATCGACCCCGTCACCTTCGCGGTGGACGTCCCGGACGGCCTCCAGTTCCTCATGACCCAGGGCCAACTCGCCCGCGACGCACGGTGGATGGGCTCGGTGCGGGGGCTCACCCCGGCGCCCGCCCCGGCCCTGACGGCGGCCCTCCCGGCGCCGTACACCCGCAACCGCGAACTGGGCCTCGGCGGCGTCCTCTCGGTCATCGAGTACGACCGGCCCGTTGCCGCCCCCGTCCCCACGACCGGGCCCGCCGCCGGGCAGATCCCGCTGGGGCCGGTCAACCCGAGGGAGCGGCGCGGGCAGATCAGGCGCGAGCTGCTGGCGCTGGTCGAGGCCGAGGCGCCCGGAGCGGTCACCCCCGGGCACTCCGGCTACCAGCAGGGTGTGCACAGCCGTATCGCCCAGCTCACCTCGTCGGCAGGACTGCGCTCGCTGCCCGGACGCGGCCCGGACGGCACCCCGCGCCGGGCCACCACCCGTTTCCACTTCCGCCACCACGGCCACGGCGGTGAGCGGCTGGTCGAGGTCACGCTCACGGCACGGCCCCGGCGGACCCAGAACCTGGCCGGTGTCCGGGGTTCCTCGACGCCCGGCTCGGGCCTCGAACAGTGGCAGTCGCACACCTCTGCGGGCCGCACCACCACCCGCGCCTCCGTCCGGCAGAAGCAGCTCCCGGTCACGCTGACGACCCGCTACCTCCGCCCCAACCAGGGCCCCGACCCGTCCAAGACGGACCGCGCGGCGCCCGTGTTCACCCCGCAGTCGGCCACCAGCATCTCCGCCCGGCGGGCCACCACCGCCGACAACCGCTTCTGGCTGCGCACGGACAACGGCGCCGACTTCGACGGCCTCCAGTACGACTACGAGCTGTCCGTCCGCTCCGCGCTGGTCGCCGACTGGCCGCCGAACGTCATCGGCGGTCTCATCCAGAACGGTGTCATCGCGTGGTCCGACGCGGACAGGGACGTACGCCGGTGGATGGACGAACTGATGGCCCGGGGCAACCCGCGCACCAGCACCGTCCCGGTCCGGCTGACCCTGCGCTTCACCGGCACCGAGACCGCCCTGCCCGGCGCAGGCGGCCCGGCTCCGGTGAACGCCCCGTCCGTCGTCTCAGGCGCCGACCCGCGCAACACCGTGCGGCCGGCCGGCCCCGCCGCCGGGCCGTATCTCGCCGACGCGCAGATGTTCCACCCGGTGGGGCCGACCCCGGCGTTCCACTTCGACGGCTGGGCACACTTGGAGACGGCGCTCAACGACGTGGCGCCGCGCGGCGGACGCGGCTGGCATTCGCAGATCACCTCCGTGTCGGTGGAGGGACAGGCGGTGCGGCTGGGCCAGTTGATCCAGGCCGGGCGGGTCTCCCTCGACCGTCCCCGGCTGGCCGCCGACCTCACCCGCAAGATGCCCGGCACCGCGCCCTTCGAAGGGGCACCCGATCACGCTCCGTCGATCGCGGTGACGCTGTACAACCCGCGCCGTTCCACCAACGCCGACGACGTCACCCTCGACCAGCTCCACAACACCACCGACACGGTGAGCACCGCCGCCGGCGCGGACCACTCCCTCGCGACCTCGTTCACGGAACTCCTGAGCGGTGACGACGACAACCACGAGATCGCCGGGATCAGCGTCCCGCTCGCGCAGCGGCAGACCCAGCCGTCCACTTTCGGTGGCACCACCACCGGTAGTCGCCGCGACTGGCTCAAGTCCGGCAGCACCGCCGCGCCCGCCAACGGGGCGCGCGGAACCCGTAGTTACGTCGTCGACGCGGATGTGCATCTGCTCGTCGAGGGACCTGAAGGCACCCGTCACGTCACCGGCACTGTCACCCTCCGTATCGAGGAGCGCGACCTTCTCGGCCACGGTCTGCTCGCCCCGGCCGAGACCCCGCCGAACCTCCACGACCTGCCCGCGCTCGTCCCCGACTGGGCCACCGTAGAACCGCACACCCTGCCCGAACGCCTCAACTCCGCGATCCCCGCGGGCAGTCACGGCGTGCAGGTCTGGGTGGCCCTCGGCGCCGACCCGCGGGGCGAGCACCTCGGCCAGGCCCTCTACGCCGCGTCCCGCACCGCCGTGCTCGGCAACCGGCCGCTGGAACTCATGACCCGCGACCCGCAGGGCATCCGCCGCTGGGAGTTCAACCCCGCGGGCGCCCTCGTCACCGCCGACCCCGACCTGGCCACCGCGTGGGACGCCTTCGACGCCCAGGCCGAACTCCTGCACACCGCCACCGAAACCCTCGCCGACACCCCGCAGCGGCTGAACCGCCTCACCGCCTCCCTCCAGCAGGCCAACCGGGCGCACACGGCCGCCGTAGAAGCCCACGGGAAGGCGCAACTCGCGGTCAAGAACGCGACCGACGCCCACACGGACGCGAAGAAGGTGGCCGCCGACGCCGCCGAGGCCGCGCGCAAGGCCGAGGCGCTGGTCGCACGGCTGAAGCGGGACCTCGCGGAGGCCCGGAACACCGTCACCACCTTGCCGTCGGTCATCGAGCGGCACGAGCGGGACGAGACCAAGGGTCGCCACGACCTTCAGACGGCCCTGGCCGCGTTGACGCGGGCCGAGAACACCGTGCGCGAAGAGCGCGCCGCCGCAGCACGGGCCGCCGCCCAACAGGCCGCGAAGAACGGGCAGTCG
Source organism: Streptomyces sp. NPDC058469 (assembly GCF_042721125.1). NCBI lineage: Bacteria > Bacillati > Actinomycetota > Actinomycetes > Kitasatosporales > Streptomycetaceae > Streptomyces > Streptomyces sp. NPDC058469. Next base: position 9,952 of record NZ_JBHXME010000072.1, on the reverse strand, counting down.
AGTACGGCCCCTGCCCCCGCTCCCGTACCGGCTCCTGTCGCACCCGGCACCCCGCGCCTCCACACTCCCGCGGCCGATGTCGCCGACGACCCTCGCGTCCAGGCCGTGCTCCCGGCGGTCACCACCGCCGACAACGCGATCCAGCGGGCCACCGCCGCGCTCACCGCCGCCCGGCCGGTGCTGGAGCGGGCGGAGCACATCGTCGAGGTCGGCCCGGACCGCATCAGAGCGGAGGAGGAGAACCACGAGGAGGCCGTGGAGAAGGCGGAGGAGGCCGCGACAGCCGAGGCCGACGCGGCTGCCGACGTGCAGCTCGCCACGCGGGACGAGACCGTCGCCCGGGGCCGGGTGACCGCGGCCGAGGCTGAAGTCGCCCGCCGCAACGGGCTCGTCGTCGCCGCCGTCACCGCGCAATTGCAGGCCGCCGCCGACCAGGTGGCGGCGACCGCCGCGCTGCCCGGCCTGTCGAGTGACGTTCAGGACAGCGCTCCGACTCCCGAGCAGTCCCCGCGGACGACCTTCGCCACCACCCCGCCCCGCTGGCCTGCCCCTGACGGCCGCGCCGCGGCCCTCCCGGCGGGCGGTCAGACGCACACTCCGGCGCCCGCGACGACCACCGGTACCACCACGAATGCCGGGACCACGGGGACGAACCCCACGACGACCACGCCGAAGTCGGCGCAACCGCAGCCGAAGAAGAGCGGGCCGCCCAAGTCCGGTACGAGCAACGCCAAGACGGACAAGACGGGTAAGGGCGACAAGACCGGCAAGGACAAGAAGCCGGCCACCGACAAGACCACGAGCAAGAGCACCGGCACCGGCAAGACCACGGCCAAGGACACCGGCAAGAGCACGGGTGTCGACAAGGGCAAGGGCAAGGCCACGACCCCGCCGCCCGCCACAACGCCCGCCGCCCCCCTGACCCCCTACGTCGACCCCACCGGCAACGCCGTCCAGACCCCCGGCGACGGCAACTGCCTCCTCTACGCAGTCATCGGCAGCGCACCCCACCTGGTCCGCACCCGCCTCCAGCAGGCCGCCGCCACCGGCACCACCCAGGCCCTCGCCCCGGGCACCGCCGCCTGGCTCGCCCGGCCCGACGACGTACAACGTGCCCTCACGACGATGGCGCGGAACCCGCAGGCCGGCGACCGGGGATCCAATCAACTACGGGCCGCACGGCAGGAGTTGCGGAACCTGGTCCTGGCCCGGCTGGCGGCCGCACACAACGGCAGCCGCCCGCTCCCGCCGCAGGTGCTCGGCCAGCTCCGGGGCGTCCTCGTCACCCCCTTCACCGCGGCGGTCCAGAACATGCCCGCCGCCCAGATCGACAACGAACTGGTCCGCTACGGCATCCAGGGCGTGACCCACGCCGAGGACCTGGACCCGGTCGACCTCCAGACCCGCTATCTGCAAGCGGTCTCCATGCCGGGCGCACCGCCCGCACTTACCGGCGCCGCGCCGAGCAACCGCCGTATGTTCGCCTATCTGCGTGCGGTGAACGGCCTGCCGACCCTCGCCGCCATGACCACGGACGAGCGCCGGTCGCTGCTGATCGCCGGTTACCACCGCAGCACCGCCGCACTCAGCCAGGACGAGGCGAACATGCTCGGCAGCGCGGTGGGCAACTGGTCGGCCGCGTGGGCGAACCCGATCGGCGACACCTTCCTGCCCCTCCTCGCCGACACCCTCGACGCCCCGATCCACGTCTTCCAGCCGATGCCCGCCCCACTCGCCGGCACCACCGCGACCGGCGGCCCCCGCGGCATCGTGCTGCGCTACGGCCCGACCACCAACACCCCCGCGCTGGAGGTCCACTACACGGGCCTGAACCACTACAGCGCGAGCGCCGCGAACGCCGGTACCACTCCGGCGACCGCCACCCCGGCGAACATCACCACGTCGCAGGCGCCTCGGGGCCCCGGGGACGCCAACAGCGTTCAGCCGAACGGCCGTTACCGTCCCGCGCCGACCCGCGACGCCGACGACGAGCGGCCCGCGTCCCGTGTCGCCGACCCCGCGCCAAAGGACTCCTGGTTCGGCCTGCGCCCGCATGCCCGCCCGGCTGTCCACTCCACCGAGCGGTTCGATCCGCACGCGGATCAGTCCAAGTCGCCCCGCCCCGGAGTCCTCAGCGGCGCGACGACGCTCGTCCGCACCCGTGTCCGTCGTATCCAGGCGCCCAACGGCCAGTGGATACGGGACTACACGCTCAACCTCCCGGTCACCACGACGAACCCGGACCTCACCCGGCAGCTCAACGAGCGCATCACGGTTCTCCTGGACAGGCACCTCAACTCCGGTCTGGCGCTGCCCAGTTCGGGCGACCAGCTCCACATCAACCTGAACCTGATCGCCGACTCCGATCACCCCGAGACGATCACTCTCACCGACTCCGCGAACCCGGGCCGCGCCGACCAACTCCACCTCGACGCCAACCACTCCGACGAGGACCTCCTCCACGAGGTCCTGCACTACCTCGGTCTGCCGGACGAGCAGCGCGACAACGACTTCCTGTTGCGCAACCACGCGAACAGCACCACGGTCCACACCACCGGCCTCATGGCCACCACCCAGAGCCCCGTCCACATCCCCCGCCGCTACCTCCGCACGATCGAGAAGGTCACCTCCGCGGGGCCCCAACTCCACGACCACGCAGGCCAGGACGAGACCACCCCGGCCCTGGACCCCGACACCACCCCCATCCCCGCCGACGCCCCCCTCACCTGGCCCACCTCCAACGCACCGGTCGCGGCGCCTTCTTCGACGTACGTCCTCGCCTACGGGTCTCAACGGGACGGCAACGTAGGCCTGGTGTACCTCGAACCGCTGTCGGCGGCCGTCGTGAACGGGCTGCACCAGCAGGTGATGGCGGCGCTCGGGCTGGCGAACGCGCCGGACACGCATCCGGTACGGGAGCAGTTGCGGACGGTGGCGAGCGCCGAGACGCTGGTGCTCAACCTGCCGTATCTGCGCGGGAGTCTGGGTTTCCGGATCACGTTGCGCGTGGACGGCCGGGACCGGGACGTGGACCTGCGGATGCGGCTCACGAACCCGGTGGCGGCGGCCCGGTACGGGCAGGCCGAGGGCGCCGAGCGGGACGTACGGGTGGAGCGGCGCGGCATCGGTAGCCAGGAGTCGGTGTCGTCGGAGGCGTCCGGCAACATCCGTACGCTGATGCTGCCTTGGACCGCGCTGTTCCCGGTGAGCCGGGCGATCCCGGTGCGCGGTGTCGATGTCGCGCTGACCCTCGCGCTGACGTTGAACCAGCTCTCCTCGACCTCGTCGGTGACCACGGTGGTGCAGTCGACGACGGCGCAGCGCAGCAACGAGCCTTCGGAGCCGTACGACTTCACCGCCGAGTGGGACGTACGGATCGACACTCCGGCGCTGGCCGCGCCCGTCACCTGGGGGGTGCCGCAGTCGCACGGGCCGGTGACCTTCTGGTTCCCGCAGCATCTGGCGCGGGACGAGGACGGGGAGTTGCCTCAGGCGGCGGATCTGGACGATCTGCCGGTGTGGGGCGTGGACACGGTGGCGGAGCCGGGGCGGCTGCTCGCGGAGGCGTTGCAGCACTTCGACGCGCGGCTGCGGTCGTTGGGCAAGGACTCCCTGGCGGAGCTGGAGACGTTCCTGTCGGAGCCGTTGCTGCGGGGCACCCTGCCGATGCAGCGGGACCGGGGTGTCTTCTCGCCGGTGCTGCTCGACAGTTCGGGGCGCGCGGTCGGCATGTTCCAGTTGCTGACCGAGGTGGAGGTGGGGGAGCCGCTGCGGCGGAGTGTCCCCGGGAAGATCAACCTGGAGAGCCACCTCACGCAGGTGGTGAAGATCGAGGCCCAGTCGAGGTTCAGCAGCGGCGTGTCCCTGTCCGGGAGTGCCGGTCCGGCGCTCACCGGTGACCACGGCGAGGGTCACCCGGACGCGTCGCGGCGGGTCGGCGGCGGTGTGCTGGGGCGGGTCTCGGCCCAGGCCGTGACGAACGACGCGCTGGCGCAGAGCGCCGGCGCGGCCCTGATGCACGCGGTGCGCACCAACCGCAGTCATCTGCTGGCCCCGGCCCAGGTGCGGCACACCCTGGTCCTGCATCTGCCGGGCGGCGGACGGGTCGCCTTCGAGCCGGGCGACTGGCCGCGCGGCATGCATCTGCGGCTGCTGACCGCCGAGGACGCCCAGGGCCATGCCCCGACGGCGGAGGAACTGCGGCGGCTCCCGGCGGAGTTGGAGCATCTGCGGTCGATCGGCACCACGGCGACACCCCTGGGCGTGGACGGCGCCGAACCCCTCTTCGTGCACGCCGAGAACTGGCTGCGCCGCGAGGGATTCCTGCCCGGCGACACCACCGCGCGCAACCGCGTGCTGCCCGACGAGGCGCTGGTGCAGGCCCAGTTGAACAACCTGCGCAGGTTCGAGCAGACCCGGTCGCAGGTCGGGCAGCGGGCCGCGACGGACGCCATGCTGGACGGCGGCCACTCGCTCTTCCTGGAGATCCCGACCGTGAGCGGCACGCGCCGGGTGCGGCTGGTGCTCGGCGCGGTGCGCGGCGACGGCGAGAGCACCCACACCACGGTGCTGCCGGACGTACAGGGCATCGGCCTGGCCTCGCTGTCGACGGTCGCCACCGACCAGAACGGCTCGCAGTACGGGGTGTCGTACGGCGGCGGCGGTTCGTTCGGCGTGCCGGTGCGCGGTGGCGCGTGGACCCTCGGCGGCACCGGCGACCATGTGCGCTCCCACCAGGTGCAGCACGACAACAGCGTGCAGGTGTCCCTCGGGCACGACCAGCAGTTCATCGGCAGCGGGGCGGGACAGCGCAGCGAGGTGTTCGAGGTGCCGGCCGACCTGGCGCTCGATCTGTACGAGGGACCGGGGGAGGAGCCCCTGGTGCGGTTCGCGCACGAGACGGTCCAGGAGCCGTACGTCCCGCACGGCGCCCCGCCGCCCGGCCCGAACGACCCGCCGCCGCCTCCGCCGCCGGACCGGGTGCCCGGGGTGCTGCGGCTGTCGGTGCCGACGCACCGTACGCTGCCCGCCGACGAGCCCGCCCCGGCGGCGCCCGCCGCGCACACCGTGCGGGCCGCCGTCGCCGCCGACCGCACGGCGCTCGAACTGACCGACGCGAACGGCGGCCCGCTGCCCGACTCGGTACCGCTGCCGGACGACGCGATGGTGGAGGTGTTCCAGGCGTCGGCCGCGCTGGACGACGCGTTCCGCGCGGTGCTCGGCAACACCTACCAGGGGCATCCGGCGCGCGGCCTGCTGGACGGCGTACGGGACGCGGTCGCGGAGCGAACTCCCGCTCCGGTGGCCCGCGTTGGACGCGCCGTCGGCGAGTCGCTGGCCGGCGCCGCGGCCACCGACCCGACCACGGTGACGGCGGAGATGCTCAGCGCCGCCCGCAGCCCCGCCGCACTGCTCGCCCGCGGCCACCAGGTGTTCAAGGGCGCCTATGTGATCGAGGGGCTCACCCTGCCGGGGCTCGCCGCGGACGAGGTGCTGTCGGTGGAGATCCAGGGCGCCCTGCTCCGGCCGCGGGCGTCGGGCGAGATCACCCAGTACTTCGAGACCGGGCTCAGCGCCGCCGACGGCGCCGGGCAACAGCGCGGGGTGGCCGGCGCCGCCCAGTGGGCGGGCGGTCTCACCGCGGTCCGCAACAACTCCTCGGCCCAGACCCCGAGTTCCGACCAGGCCGCGGGCAACGACAGCGACATCGGTGGCCTCGGCGACGGCGGCACGATGCAACGCCGCGCCGACGACCCGGAACAGCAACAAGGCGGCGGTACGTCCACGTCCGCACCCCGCGCGGCGAGCCTCAACCCCTCGGCCCGCTACACCCGCACCGCCCGCAGCGACCGGTCACGGGCGCTCGCCTCCTCGACGGTCGTGAACCGCACCGCCACCGAGAGCGGCGCCCAGCACCGCATCACGGCCGACGCGCTCCTGCTGGTCACGTTCCGGCGCGGCCGCCGCAACGCGGTGGGCAACGCGTTCGGGCAGGGCGAGGGCCGCGCCGTGACGGTGGCGATCGAACTGCCGGACGCCGTACGGTTTTTGGCCACCCCGGCACAACTCCGGCGCCACGCCGCCTGGTTCATGACCGTGCCCGGTCTCACCGTGCCCGCACCGGTGCCGGGCTCCGTGCCGCTGCCGCGCCGCTTCATCGCCTCCCGCGAGGTGGGCCTCGGCAGCGTCCAGGCGATGGACCAGTACACCGACGCCACCCGCACCGTGCAACGCCCCGACCGACTGCGGCAGCAACTCCTCCCCCTCATCAAGGAGGAGGCCCCCGGCACGACCCGCCCGGGCCACGCGTCGTACCTCTCCGGCGTCGACACCCGCATCGCCGACCTCACCTCCACGGCGGGCCTGCGCACCCTGGCCGGCCGCGGCCCCGGCCACGTGCAACGCTTCCGGTTCCGCCATGTCGGCTACGGCGGCGCCCGCCTCGTCGAGGTCACGCTCGCGGCTGAGCCGGACGCCGACGACCACGCGCTACGGCTGCTGCGCGGCCACCCGGCGGCAGCGGGCTCCGGCATCGAGCAGTACCACGGCCACACCCCGTCCTCGGTGACCGACCGGACCGCCGACAGCACCCGGCACTCGGGGTTCCTCCAGCTCCAGACCCGGATCCCGAGGCTCACCGGCGGCCCCCGCACCGACCGGGCGGGCGCACTGCTCGGCGCCGACACCGTGCGCGGCAACTCGGCACGGGTGACCCGGGCCGCCGAGGACCGGCACTGGCTGCGCACCGACAACGTCGCCGACTTCGACGGCGTCCCGTACCGGATCGTCGCCACCGTACGGTCGACGCCGACCGCAGACTGGCTGGTGGACCTGCCGGGCAGTCTGTTCCAGCACGGCGTGCTCAGCCTGACCGACGCGGACACCCCGCTCGCCCACCGCATCGCCCACCTCTTCCTCGGCCGGCCGGCGCGGAGCGTCACGGTGCACGCTGCCGCCGCGCTGCGCTTCACCGGCAGCGAGACCGCCGAACCCGCCCCGCCCGAGGCGCGGTTGACGGCGGGCCACTCGGTGCGCCGGCCGACCGCGACCGGACGCCGTTTCACACCGGGCGGCCCCGCACCGGTCTTCTCCTTCGACGCGGGCAGCGAACTCGCCACCGCGCTCGGCGAGGTGGCCCCGGCCCTCACCCGCTCCTGGCGCGCGCTCGCCGCCTCCGACTCCGCGGACGCCACCGCCGTACGGATCGGCGAACTCCTGCAGGCGGGCACGATCTCGCTGGACCACCCGCGCGGCCCCGCGGGCATCACCACCACGATGCCGGGCGCCTACCCGTTCCAGAGCCCTCCCGGCACCCCGCCCCGGCTCACCGTGGAGCTGTTCCGGCCGCGCCGGGAGACCGACACCGGGGACGTGACGATCGACCGGGTACGGCTCAGCACGGTCAGCGCGGGCTCCGCCTCGCACGCGGGCCTCACCGGCAGCCTCGCGGCACAGGGCGCCTTCAGCCTCCACGACTCCAACCGCCAACTCCTCGGCTTCACCGCGCCGGTACTGGCCCGCCAGGCCCAGGACCCCGGTTCGGGCGCCGCCGTCGCCGGCACCCGCCGCGAGTGGCTCAAGCACGGCAACACCTCCGCCCCGGCGGATTCTCGCGGCACCCGCAGCCACGAGATCCTCGCCGACGCCCTCGTCACCGTCCACGGCCCGAACGGCACCCGGTACGTCTCCGGCACGGTCCGGCTGCGCCCCCTGGAGCGCGACCTCCTGGGCCACGGCGTCACTACGGCCCTCACGGACCCGGGCGTCTACGACGGCGCGTCCCTGATCCGCGAAGCGGCCGACGCACAGGCGCCGACCGCCCCCGCGGACGAGGCCCTCCGCGACTGGCGCAGGGTGTCCTTCCGCGACCTCCCGACCCTGCTGGTCGATGGCATCCGGGCGCACCCGGACCCGGCCGGTGACGACATACTCCAGTTGTGGCTGGCCACCGACGGCAGCCCGAACCAGACGGCCCGCGCCCTGTACGCCGCTTCGGGCACAGCCGCGTTGCTACGGCGGCCTGTTGAGCTCGCGCTGCGTGACGGCGAGGGCGTGCGGTTCCGGCGGTTCGATGGGAACGGGGACCCGGAGGGAACGCTGAGGGCGGGGGAGCGGGGCGGCGACGAGCGGGATGGCGGGGGTCCGGATGATGCGGGCCCGAGCAGCGCGGTGCAGGGTGGCTCGGGTCTGGGAGGTGTGCGTCGGCGTGGCGTGGGCCAGGGAGAAGCGGGCCCGAGCGGCGTGAGTCGGAACGACGCGGTCCACGACGCCGGTTGGGCGGCCGTGCGGGATCAGGTGCGCACACTGGAGGAGGCCGCGCAGGCGGAGCACGCCGCGAACACGCAGGAGCGCCGGCTCCAGGACCAAATGCCGGATGCCCGACGCGTGTTGGACGAGGCGGAGCCGCCGGTGGGACAGGCGGAGCTGGACCGGGACGCCGCCCGCGCCGCCGCGGACACCGCGGCCGCCGAACTCGCCGCCGCCGAGCGGGCCGTCCCGGTCGCCGAGCACACCGATCAGGAACGGCGCACCCTCGTAACGCAGTTGACCACGGATCTCCAGGGCCAGACCGAGCGCGTGATGGACGCGACCCGGGCGGCGGAGGAGTACCACGACGCGGTCCGTACGGCGGAGGACGAACTGGCGGTGGCTGAGGAGGCCATACGAGAGGCGGAGGGGGCCGCGCGGCAGCGGCCTGCCAACTCGTCGCCCCAGGGCGGGAGTTCGCGTCGAGATGAGGGCAACTCCTCCTCGGGCGGCCCCGATGCGCCCGCCCGCCGTGAGTCGCGCCGGAACCGGGCCCGTACCACGCTGGACCAGGCACGGATCGAGGCCGCGGCAGCCGACCGCGCCGTCGAAACCGCCCGGCACGCCTCCAACGACACCAGGCGCCGGCTCGGCCTGGCCGAGGACGTGGCACGCCACGCCGCCGACGTCCTGGCCCGCGCCCGGAACACGGCCGCGACGGCGACCGCGACGCACGGCACAGCCGAGGCGGCGCTCACCGCTGCCACGGCACACTACGACCAGATGGTCGCCGCGCGGGACGAGGCCCAGGACGCGTTCGACGCCCTCCGGCGCGAGATCGCCGACTCCCTTGCCGTGCAGGCCGGGCAGGCGGCCCGGCAGCGCCACGCCGAGCGGGATCTCGCCGATGTCGTCACCGTCTTGGAGACCCAGCGAGCGGCGGTGGGCGACGGCACGGCCCTCCTGCCGACCGGCTCCCTGGCCGCCACCCCGGCCACGTGGCCCCGCCGCACCCCTCGCCCGACACCGACCCGCATCGCCGCGGAACCGGCGACCGCCGAACCGGTGGAGGACCCGCAGGAAGAACCCGAGGACGAGCCTCAAGTAGTCCCCCAGCAACCGGAGTTCCTGCCGGGCGGAGCCGGTAACGACACCGACGAGGAATCTGAAGCCGACGAGGACGACGGCGACGACGAGCACGAGGACGATCAGGCCGGCCAGCATGGGCAGGGCGGTCAGCACGGTGAGGACGGAGACGACGGTGAGGACGGAGATGACGGAGATGACGGAGATGACGGCAGCGGGTCCGGCGAAGACGAGTCGGACGACGAGGACAGCGACGACGAAGCCGACGACGACAATGACGAGGCCGGCCGGCACGGGCAGGGCGGCCAGCAGGGCCAGCAGGGCCGGCACGGGGACGGCGTAGACGAAGACGACTCGGACTCGGACTCGGACGACGGCGGTGAGTCCGACGAAGACGAGTCCGACGACGAGGAAAGCGCCGACGACGAAGACGACGACGCCGCGCACGGCCAGCGCGGTGAAGGATCCGGCGGTGCCCGCCACCGCCCCGTCGTATCGCGGGCGCAGCGCCCCGAGACGTTCGCCCGTTCCCTGGCCCGGCTGCTCGCAGCCCCCGGCACCACCACCTCCGCCGATGTCACCCCCGCCCCCGCCCCCACCTGGACCCGAACCCCCGACC